>WQZL01000128.1 GCA_009780755.1 Promicromonosporaceae bacterium
GTCTGAGGCTTGCGCCGCATCAACCGAGGCCAAGGAGGCTGTTGAGGAACAGGGAGTCTTGCTTGTGTTTTCCATACTCGCCACCCTACGACGCCCCACCGGTGGCGAGGCTGAGAAACTTCCCGGCGAGTTCGCTACCGCCGTTGGAATCGCGAGAAATCACCAAGATGGTGTCATCGCCGGCGATTGTGCCCAGCACGCCGGGGAATGATGACCGGTCGATGGCCGAAGCCAGAAAGCTCGCCGCCCCCGGCGGGGTGCGCAGCACAACCAGGTTGGCGGATGATTCGGCCGAGACGAGCAGGTCAGCACAGTGGCGGGCGAGCTTCGCGGTCACGAACTCCCCGCTCTGGTCGGCAAGCACGCTGCGGTCGCCGCCCTCACCGGGCACGGCGTAGACGAGAATCCCTGAATCGGTGCGCACCTTTTCCGCTCGCAGTTCGATCAGGTCGCGGGAGAGAGTGGCCTGAGTGACCTGTAGACCTTCGTCTGCCAGAATCGCGGCCAGTTCGGTTTGGGAGTGAATCGCCGTTGTCCACAGAAGTTCGACGATGCGAGCCTGCCTGGCGGCCTTGGTGATGGGGGCGGTTTTCTCGATCATCGCTGCCGCCGTTCCAGCAGCCAGGTAAGGAGCGCCTTCTGCGCGTGAAGGCGATTCTCAGCCTCGTCAAACACCACCGACTGCGGGCCGTCAATCACCTCGGCGGTAATTTCCTTGCCCCGGTAGGCGGGCAGGCAATGCAGCACGATGGCATCGGGTTTGGCGTGGCTGAGTAGGGCCGTATCAAGCCGGAAAGGCACAAACGGGGTCTCACGTTCGATCGACTGGGCTTCATCACCCATCGACACCCAGGTGTCGGTGGCTATGGCATCGGCTCCGGTCACCGCGGCAACCGGATCGCTGGTGATAGTGACGGAACCCCCTGTAACCGCGGCGATATCGGCGGCCTGAGCGACGACTGTCTCATCCGGGAGGAAGCTAGCTGGCCCGCCAAGCCTGACATGCAGTCCGGCGGTAGCCCCGCCGAGCAGATAGGAATTGGCCATGTTGTTCGCGCAGTCCCCAACGTAGGCGAGCGTCTGTCCCTTTATCCCGCCAACACCGCCGCGATGCTGGGCGATGGTGAGCAGGTCGGCCAGTACCTGGCAGGGGTGGAAGCCATCGGTGAGTGCGTTGACCACGGGCACCCGTGAGGTCGCGGCCATCTCCTGTAGACGTTCGTCTGCATACGTGCGCCAGACGATGGCCGCCACCTGGCGGTCGAGTACGCGAGTGGTGTCGGCTATAGATTCGCGAACCCCGATCTGGGCTAGGTTTCCATCTACGCTCAGCGGGAATCCGCCTAGTTCGGCGATGCCGGCGGCGAAGGAAACCTGGGTGCGGAGCGTCGGCTTGTCCGTAATGAAGGCGACGGCTCGCGGCCCAGCGAGGGGTTGGCGAACAAACCTGTCCTCCCGGAAGGCCATCGCCAAGTCCAGCACCTTTCGCTGTTCGGCGGGCGTCAGATCGTCATCGCGCAAAAAGTGGCGCAGGGTCATGGGGTTTTCTCCTCTATGGTCACTTCCGCGAAGAATCGAACGGCCTCCTGCGCCTGTTCGGCGGTGAGGATGAGCGGCGGGGCGAGGCGGATGGCATCGGGCGTTACCGCGTTCATGATGAAGCCCGAGTCGAGCGCGGCGGTAACCACCTGAGCGGCGACGGGTTGGGTGAGTATGACGGCGAGCAGCAGGCCCGCCCCGCGAACCTCTTTAACCAACGGTGGCTTAGTGGCCTCGATCTCGGTGCGCAGCAGGTTGCCTACGCTGATGGCATTGTCTAGGAGGTTGTCATCCTCGATTGCCTTAATGACGGCGAGGGCTGCCGCTGCCGCTGCCGGGTTGCCGCCAAAGGTGGTGCCGTGCTGTCCGCGACCGAGCAGCGTCGCGGCGCGCTCGCCGAAGGCAACCGCCGCGCCTATTGGATAGCCGCCGCCCAGGCCCTTGGCCAGCGTCAGGACATCCGGAATGATCCCTTCGCCGATCTCGGGTAGTTGGTGGGCGAACCAGGCTCCGGTGCGGCCCATACCGGTTTGTACCTCGTCGGCAATGAGCAGCGCCCCGGCAGCGGCGGTCAGCTCCCGCGCCGCCGATAGATAGCCCGGCGGAAGCGAACACACCCCGGCCTCGCCCTGAATGGGTTCGATGAATAGCGCCGCTACGGGGCCACGCTCTGCCACTACGGCGGGTGAGAACGCCGCAGCCAGCGCGGAAAGATCGCCGAGGGGTAGATGCTCGACGCCAGCGGGCAGCGGCTCGAAGGGTTCGCGATAGGCGGCCTTGTGGGTCAGGGCAAGGGCACCCATCGTGCGTCCGTGGAAGGCGCCTTCGAGGGCAAGAATGCGCCCACCAACCCGACGGGCCATCTTGAACGCAGCCTCCAGCGCCTCCGTGCCGGAGTTGGCGAAGAAGACGCGCGAACCTTTAGGTGCTTGCCCCAGTCGAAGCAGGGTTTCGGCCAGCTCAATCTGCGGCTCGGAGGCAAAGAAGTTGGAAATGTGACCCAGTGTGGCCCACTGCTTGCTGACTGCCGCCGTCAGCGCGGGGTGGGCGTGACCAAGCGCGTTTACCGCGATGCCGGAAAGGAGATCGAGGTAGCGTTTGCCTTCGGTATCCCAGACGTGGCAGCCCTCACCGCGCACGAGGACGCGCTGGGGTGGTCCGAAGGTGTCCATCACGGCGTGGGTGTAGCGGGTGGTCCAGGCGGTGTCTGCTGTGTTCATTGGTTGCTCGCTTCACTGTTGGTGACTTCAACCGGCCCAATCACCGGCTGGTCATCGGGCACCACCATCGTGCCCACCCCCTTAGCGGTGAATACCTCTAGGAGTACGCTGTGGGGCTGCCGTCCATCGATCACCGTGGCTCTGGAGACGCCGCCTGCCACGGCCCGTAGACAAGCCTCCATTTTGGGCACCATGCCGGATTCTAAGGTGGGCAGCAGCTCGCGTAGTTCGGCGGCGGTGATGCGTTCCACCAGCGATGACTTGTCGGGCCAGGCTCGGTACAACCCTTCTATGTCGGTAAGCACGATCAGTTTCTTGGCGCCGAGCGCCACGGCCAGGGCGGCGGCAGCGGTGTCGGCATTCACGTTGAGCACCTTTGTGGGATCGGCCACATCTGGGGCAATCGAAGAGACTACGGGGATGCGCCCGGCAGCCAGGATGTCCTCGACTGCGGCCGGGTTCACGGCCGTGACGTCGCCCACCAGGCCGATGTCCACCGGTTCGCCAGCCACCGTGGCCGGACGTCGGGTGGCCCCGAACAGGCCACCGTCTTCCCCCGAAAGGCCCACCGCGAGTGGCCCATGCGCGTTGATAAGCCCGACGAGTTCGCGCCCGACCTGGCCGGTTAGCACCATGCGCACCACATCCATCGTCTCGGGGGTGGTGACGCGCAGGCCGCCCCGGAACTCGGAGGCGATGCCGAGGCGGTCGAGCATGGCGTTGA
This sequence comes from Promicromonosporaceae bacterium, assembly GCA_009780755.1. Classification (GTDB taxonomy): domain Bacteria; phylum Actinomycetota; class Actinomycetes; order Actinomycetales; family Cellulomonadaceae; genus Xylanimonas. Next base: position 3,484 of record WQZL01000128.1, read on the forward strand.
TCTGCGGGCCGCCACCATGCACCACCACTGGGCGCAGCCCAACTTGGCGGAGGAACACCATGTCTTGGGCGAAGGCTGCCTTCAGCTCGTCGTCGATCATGGCGTTGCCGCCGTACTTGACCACTACCAGCGCACCGGCGAACTCCTGTAGCCAAGGCAGCGCTTCGATCAATACCTTGGCCTTTTGATCCGGGGGGAGATGAAGCATGGAATCACTCATGTTGAATAAGCACTGTTCTCGTGGACGTAGTCATGGGTAAGGTCGTTAGTGAGCAACGTGGCCTCAGCGTTCCCGGCGTGTAGATCTATGTCTACCTGTACTTCACGGCTGACAGCGAGGTCTACTAGTTCGCGAGGCTCACCAACTCCTCCGGCTCGGCAAACCTTCACCCCGTTGATTGCCACATCCAAAGAATCAGGGTCGAAGGGAGCGACTTCCTCCGGCACGGTGCCCACGGCGGAGAGTACGCGCCCCCAGTTCGGGTCGTTGCCAAAGATGGCTGCCTTGAACAAATTGGATCTAGCCACGGCACGAGCCACGGCCACAGCTGCGTTTTCGGTGGTGGCGCCGCGCACGGTAATAACAATGTCGTGGCTGGCACCTTCCGCATCGGCCACGAGTTGGCGGGCCAGGTCGGCGCAGGCTGCGGTAAGCGCCTCGGCGAAAACCGCCGCATCCGGGCTGACGCCGCTAGCCCCGTTGGCCAGCAGGATCACGGTGTCATTGGTGGACATACAGCCGTCAGAATCGACGCGGTCGAAGGTGGTGGCCGTGGCGGCCCGCAGGGCAGCATCGGCCAGTTTGGCGTCCACGTTGGCGTCCGTGGTAAGCACGCAAAGCATGGTGGCTAAGCCGGGAGCCAACATCCCGGCGCCTTTGGCCATGCCGCCAATGCTCCATCCGCCGGGATCAACTGCCAGCGTTTGCTTGGGACGGGTGTCGGTGGTCATGATGGCAACCGCTGCGTCGGCGCCGCCTTGCCAGGCTCCGTCCTCGCCGCCGTCTTCATACGCATCCAGCTGAAGCTCTGCCTGCTCGATGCCAGGCAACAGCTTGTCCATGTTCAGCCGTTCCCCGATCAGCCCGGTGCTGCATACCAACACCTCGGTCGGCTCGCAGCTAAGCAGCAAGGCTGCGCGCTCGGCGGTGGCAACGGTGTCGGCGTAGCCTGGCTTCCCGGTGCAGGCGTTGGCACCGCCGGAGTTAAGCACAACGGCGCGCGCCCTGCCGTCGGCCACGGCCTGCCGCGTCCAGGCCACGGGGGCGGCGTGAACACGATTGGCGGTGAGTACGGCGGCGGCCACCCGGCTTGGACCTTCATTGACGATGAGAGCCAGATCGGGTTTGCCCGATGCCTTCAGCCCGGCGGTCACCCCGGCGGCGCGAAAGCCTTTGGGCGCGGTCACGCTCATGGCGCAATCCCTTCAGTGGTCAGGCCCGTGGTCTCGGGCAGGCCGAGGGCGATGTTCAGGGATTGGATCGCGGCCCCGGCGGTGCCCTTGACCAGATTGTCGATGGCGGTGACGGTAACGATGCGCCCGGCAGCGGTGTCCACGACCACCTGGATCAGCGCGGTATTGGCACCGAGAGTCATCGCGGTGGAGGGCCACTGGCCTTCGGGAAGTACCTGCACGAAGAGTTCGTCGGCGTAGGCATCACACCAAACCTGCCGGATGGCGGCGCGGGTATCGGCCTGACCGGGCGAGGTGTCGGCGGCCAACCGGTCGAGCCAGTACCTTGTGAGACGTCCGGTGGCGGTGGCGAGAATACCGCGTGACATTGGCACCAGCGTTGGGGTGAAGCTGATGGTCACCGGTTCGGCATCGGCGCCCGCCGCTATCTGGAGGTTCTGAGTGATTTCGGGAATATGTCGGTGTGTGCCACCAACCGCGTAGGGTGCCGCCGCCCCGAGTCCTTCCGCCGCGAGCAGGTGCGCCTTGAGCCCCTTGCCCGCGCCGGAGTAGCCGTTGACAAGCACGGCGACAAGGTCGCTCTGCTCAATCACGCCCTCGGCGATGCCGGGCTGTAAACCTAACGTTACTGCCGTAACGTTGCAGCCGGGAACGGCGATCCGCTTCACCCCGACGAGCAGGTCGCGGCCGCGCCGCACGGCATGGCTGGTCGAGCAGATCAACTCGGGCATTCCATAGGGCCAGACGCCCATCCATTCGCTGCCGTAGAACTGCTGCCAGGCTTCCGGGTCGATCAGGCGATGGTCGGCGCCGAGATCAAGGACTAGCACGTCATCGGGCAGCTGTGCGGCGATCTCTCCCGATGCGCCGTGGGGCAGGGCCAACACCACTACGTCATGCCCGGCCAGCACCTCGGGTGTGGTCGGCTCCAGCACCCGGTTGGCCAGCGTGCGCAGGTGCGGGTGCACCCCACCGAGACGCGCCCCGGCGTTGGCATGGGCGGTCAGCGCGCCAATTTCTAGGTTCGGATGCCCGACCGCCAATCGCAGCACCTCGCCCCCGGCATACCCAGATGCCCCGGCCACGGCCACCCGAATCCGTCTCGCTTCAATCACCTGCATAACTATACATAGCGATGCATGGATGCCGCTCCATCGCCCGCGTGAGTTGATAGGAGACGATTTTACTTGCGGTCAGCGAGCGAAGCTGGCGGCTAAGGGGTCGGTGGGGCTGGCGGGGAGGACGCGGAGGCGACGGGCGATTGGCAGCGGGGTAGCGGCAGCGAGGGCTTGCAAGCTCTCGATGGTGTCGGCTCCGGCGCGGAGGGACCAGCCGGAGCAAGCGTCAAGGTCGCCACGGGCGATAGCCAAACAGAGTTCAACCGTGCGTTCCACCGGCGTCCATTCCGTGCGACCCTCATGCATCTGCATTCCCGCCGTCATGTCGGTGGCGACCACGCCGGGAGCCAGCTCGAAGACGCGCAAGCCGTCAGCGTGTCCCGCGTCGTGCAGATGTCCGCCGAAGCGAGCTAGCGCCGTCTTGGAGGCGTTGTAGGCCGAGGCGGTTGCCATCTCGTACCAGGCCGCGCCCGACGATAGGTCGATGATGCGCCCGCCACCCCGCGCCAACATGCGCGGCACCAGCGCGTGGGCCAGCAAGAATGGTCCGCGCAGGTTTACCTCGATGGTGCGCCACCACTGGTCGGGATTGGCCTCCCACGCAACGGTTTCGGCCTCGATCACCCCGGCGGCATTCACCAGCAGGTCTACGGAACCAAGTACCGTCTCGGCGCTAGCGGCGGCCTCGCGGGCCTCGGCGGGCTGGGATACATCGGCTGGAATCACGGCTGTCCCGCGCCCCTGGGCGCGGATAGCGTCGGCCACGTCGAGCAGTTTGGCCTCGTCGCGAGCGATCAACGCCACATCCAACCCGGCCCCGGCCAAACCGAGTGCGATGGCCCGGCCAATGCCGCGAGAGGCGCCGGTGACTAGGGCGGTGCGGGCCGGTCTAGGTTCTGCTGCTCCGCTTCGCTTTGCGCAGGATGACGTAGTTTCCTTAGGCACGGAGGGTGGCTCCAATCTCGGCGGCTGCGACGACGACGGCCTCACGGGCGGCCCGGATGTCCTCGGCGCTCAGGGTGCGGTCGGTGGCGCGCAAACGCACGGAGTAGGCCAGCGACTTTTTACCGGCGCCCAGCTGCTCACCCGTGTAGACGTCAAACAACGTGACGGCCTCGGCTAACTCTCCTACCCCGGCCCAAACGGCTGCCTCGACGGTTTCGGCGGACACCTCGGCCGCCACCAC
>WQZL01000129.1 GCA_009780755.1 Promicromonosporaceae bacterium
TCAACACGAACGAACCTGCTAAAGCCCAAGCTGCCCACCGTCAATGGCTCTGCCCGCTACCACATGCATCTGACCGGGCTGCGGTTGGCGGATGGCGAGTATTCCGTGCGGGTGGCGCTGATGTTGGAGGATGGCACCGAGGTGCACCGGGTGCCGGAGGCAGGCCAGTTCACGGCTCTTGGCGACGGCCTCTCCCACGGGGTGATGCGGGTAGACGCCAACTTCGCCTGGTTCGACGACTAACCCGGGATGTACTGAGACATGACAGGGTGAGGAGCGAGCAGAGGTAGTGAGATGGCTTAAATGGTTGGGGGTGGGGTGCGTTGGGCCTGTCGTGATTTGGGGTCTTGTTTTAGTTCCTTTGCCCACGCCACCATTACCAGCACTACCACCACGGCGAACGGGAGTGAGGCCACGATCATAAGCTGTTGCATTTGGCCGAGGGCGGCATCCCCACCGGCGACAAGCAGCACTGCGGCCACAGCCGTCAACGCCACACCCCACATGATGGTGTTCCAGCGGCTAGGTACGGCGGCCCCACGTTCGGCCAGGCTGCCCATTACCACTGATGCCGAATCGGCGCTCGTAACAAAGAAAACGACAATCGCCAATAGCGCAGCCGCCGCGAGGATAATCCCACCGGGCAGCGACTCCAAAACCGTGAACAGCACATTTTGGGGAGAACCGACGGCGCTGACTTCGCCCCCCTCCTGCTCCAAGCGCATACTCGTGCCCCCCAAGATGGTGAACCACACCAGGCACACCGCCGAAGGAACCAAAACCACGGTTACCACGAATTCACGCAGCGTCCGGCCCTTGCTGATTTTGGCGACGAACATGCCCACGAAGGGCGTCCAGGAAACCCACCACGCCCAGTAGTAGGTGGTCCAGGCGCTCATGAACTCCCCGGCGTCCGCGGAGGTAGACGGCGACTGCGCGATCAACTGTGGCAAATCCCCCACAAACGTGGCGAAGGCGCCGGGCAGGAGATTAATCAACAGGAGAGTTGGCCCGAAGATGAAGACGATGGCGGCGACTGTGCCGACAATCGCCGTATTCAGGTTCGACAGGAAGCGGATGCCGCGCTTGATGCCAGATACCGCCGAGGTGATGAACACCACCCCGAGTACCGCGATAACGGCCACCAATGCGCCGTTTGTCAGTGGACCTGCGCCGGTGACGATCTCGTATCCGCGCCCGATTTGCAGGGCGCCGATGCCCAGCGAGATGGCCGTCCCAAACAGCGTGACGATGATGGCGAAAATATCGACCAGCGCGCCGAGCGGGCCGCGAGTGCGCGCACCGAAAATTGGTTCCAGCAGCACCGACATCAACTGGGAGCGATCCTTGCGGTAGGCCGCGTAAGCCATCGCGCCGCCAACCAGCGCGTAGTACGACCAGGCGATTGGACCCCAGTGGAAAAGGGTCTGCGCGAGGGCCGCATGCATGGCCGCCTCCGTGCCCGGTTCAAGGCCCGCATAAATCGGCGGCAGGTCTAAAAAGAACGTCAGCGGCTCAAACGGCCCATAAAACAACAGCCCCACCCCAACCCCGCAGGCAAAGATCATCGCCACCCAGGAGACGGTCGAATACTCTGGCCCCACCCCATCCTTGCCGAGCGGCACGGCCCGATGAGGGCCAAAACCCACCCACATCATGAAGATAAACACGCTCAGGGTTAACAGGCTGTAAAACCAACCCACGTAGCCGGTCACGAACGAAAAACCGGCAGAGGAAGCGTCGGTGAGGCTGGCGGGCGCGAACACGCCCCAGACAACGATGGCGCCGATAATCACCGCGGCAACGGCAAATACATTGCGGTTGATGCCAGTTGGCGTGTCTGTGATGTGCGGAGCTGTGTCCGTAGTGCCCATTATCGCGAGTTACCTTTCGCCACCGAGCGGTCACCGGGCGCGGCTACCCGCCGCGCCCGGTAACAGCTAAACGGTTAACTACTGACCTTTCCAGACCGGATCGCGCTTCTCGGTGAAGGCCAGCGGGCCTTCGATGGCGTCCTCGGAGCGGAGCAGGGCCGGGTAGGTGTGCAGGGCGCCGCTGCGCATGTGGGTGAAGCCGTCGCTCACCGACATTTCGCTGGTGGCGCGCACGATCTCCTTGATTGCGCTCACCGACAACGGCGCGCTGGCCTTGATCTCTTCGGCGAGCTGGCGGGCGGTGTCCATCAGGTTTTCGGCGGACACGACGCGGTTGACCACACCCCAGCGCAGCGCCTCCTGCGCGTCCATGATCCGGCTGGTCATGAGCATTTCGTTTAATATCGCGGGCGGCAAAATCTTCGGCAGCCGTAGGATGCCCCCGGAGTCCGGGACGATGCCGATGGCCGCTTCGGGGAGGGAGAACTTGGCGTTTTCCGAGGCCACGATCATGTCGGCCGATAGGGCCAACTCGAAACCGCCCCCGACGGCGTACCCATTGACAGCCGCGATTACCGGCTTGTTGAAGTCGAAAAACTCGGTGAGGCCAGCAAAGCCCGTCGGGCCGAAGTCGGCGTCAGGCGCCTCGCCCTCGGCAGCCGCCTTCAAGTCCCAGCCGGCGGAAAAGAACCGCTCACCAGCGCCGGTGATGATGGCAACCCGCAGCTCGGGGTCGTCCCGGAAGGAGCGGAAAATCTCGCACATCTCGTTGCTGACGACGGCGTCGATGGCGTTCGCCTTCGGGCGGTCTATGACGATTTCCAGAACCCCGTCATTGACGGTTGTCCGCAGTGCTTCACTCATAGCAGTTTCCTTTCGTAAGCGGCAGCTGGGGTTCAGCCACCGGGGGGACAAGCAGGCGTTTGGCGATCTTGCCGGTGGATGTGCGAGGCAGGTCGGCCGCGACCCGCACCTCCGAGGGCACCTTGTATGCGGCGATTCGGGCGGCGACGAAGGCACGCACCTCGTTGGGGTCAATCAGCACGCCGGGTCGGGGGGTGACAAAGGCCACCACGGCCTCATCGCGGATTTCGTCGGGCACCCCGACAACGGCCGCCTCGGCCACGCCCGGATGAGCCAACAGCTGCTCTTCGACTTCGAGGGCGGAGATGCTTCGACCGGCCCGCTTGATGACCTCGCTGCTGCGCCCCGCGAAGAAGAACCAGCCGTGATCGTCAACGTAACCGCGATCACTGGTGCGGAACCAGCCGTCGTCGGTAAAAGACCTGGCCGTGGCCTCTGGGTCTCGGTAATACTCCAGCATCAGGGTGCGCCCCCGAACGCCCTTAACCTGAATCTCCCCCACCTCCCCGGCGGGCACCTCTTGGCCATCCAAGCCCACGACGCGTGCCTCGTAGCCCAGCCCGGCCCGGCCAATAGAGGGCCAGCGGCGGGGGCCATGCGGGAAGTCGGTGATGGCCCAGTTGATGGTCTCCGTAAGGCCATAACAGTTGAGCAGTCGCGTATTGAACCGGCACTCGAACTGCTCCTTCGCCTCGTCATCGAGCGCGAGGTAATACTGCACGTCCCGCACCTCATGACGGGCCTCGTCCGGGTCAACCGGTTGCAGCAGCAGCGTCTTAACAATCGTGGCCACGGCCTGGATCAAGGTGGCGCGATATTCGCGCACCTGCCGCCAGAAGCGGCTGGCGCTGTAATGTTCGACGATCACCAGCTCCGCTGCCGCCGTCAGGGTAGGCATAAGCGCGGCGAGCTGGAAGTTTGAATGCTCCATCGGCATCGCCGTAAGCATCCGGTCATGGGCGGTCATCGCCATCTGCCAGTTGTGGTACAGCCCCGCATGAAGGCAGTTGGCGTGCGTGATTACCACACCTTTGGGCGCCGCCGTGGTGCCGGAGGTGAACAGCATCATCGCCGGGGATTCGCTGGTGATCGTCGAGGTTGCGGCGAAGGTGGTCGGCTGCCGATCACGCGCTGCCAGGCCAATCACTTCCCCCGCCTGCTCCTCTGGCCAGTCCCCGGCGACGAACAGCGTCCGCAGCTCCGGTAGCTCAGAACTCGCAGCAACCTTGTCGGCGGCAACGATGGCCACATCGGCTCCGCACACCTGCTGAATATGCTCGACCTCCTGCTGCTGGTAGTCACGGTTTACGGGAACCGCGACCGCACCAATCTTCACCAGAGCGAACATCACTCGCAGGAAGTCAATACTGGAAGGCAGCTGCAAGATGACGTTGCTGCCGTTCGTGACGCCGTGGGCGACTAGCAGGTTCGCCACCTGGTTTATCTCGTCGTCGAACTCCTGGTATGTCGCGCGGCGCACCGTCCCTTCCCGGTCGATGAAGATCAGGAAGGGGCGGTCGCCATGCTCATGCGCAAGCCACGCCCACAGATGATTAAGGGTCAGCGGGCCGATGCTGTCAACCATGACGATTCCCTTTCGCTACGTTAGGCGAGAATGTGCGCGGTCTTTGTGGTGGCTTAGTCGGCCAGGCGAATGAGTCCGGCCTCGGCCAGCTCGGCGATCTGCTCGGCGGTCACGCCTACCGCCGCCAGGACGGCCTCGGTGTCCTGGCCCAGCTTCGGCATGGGTCGCCAAATCTGGCCAGGGCTGCGGGCGAACCTCGGGAAGATATTGATGCCCTTAACCGGCTTACCCTCGTTGGTCTCCCACTCGATGATATTCTCGCGCAGCTTGAAGTGTTCAAGGTTCTCCAGGTCGCTAACCTCGTTGATGATGCCCACGGCTATTGCCTGCGGGGAGAAGATTTCGTCAACGTCGGCCGCCTTTCGGCTGAGCAGGTACTCCTCTAGCTTCTGCTCGATGAGTTCGGCCTTGGGGCCGTGCTTCCACAGGGCGGTGGTGCCCTCGGGGTATTCGTCGGTGCCCCAGAGGTGGCCCAGCCCGATGGTGCGCAGCAGGAACTCGTTCTGCGGCGCCCCGTAGCAGATGAGCGAGACGAAGCCATCGGCGCACTGGTATTCGCCGATAGCGCAGAGGTTCTGGTTTCGAGGGCCGGGGCGGTCGTATTCGATGCCCTCGTTGAAGTAATCGACCATGTAGTAGACGCCGATGCGCAGCATTGCCTCATACATGGCGCAGTCAATCGACTCACCCTGGCCGGTGGCCTTGGCCTTGTGCAAGGCGGCGAGGGAGGAGGCGGCGACCATCAGCGAGGTGAAGTAATCGGCGCCATACGGCCCTGGTGCCATTGGCTGTTCGGGCAGGCCGTTTTGGGCGAGGTAGCCCATGTACGCCTGCACTGTGCGGTCGTAGGCGGCGCGGTTAACCATCTTGCTTTCGCCGGTGTGGCCATAACCCGAGACGTGACAGATGACTAGGTCGGGCTTGTGTTCCCACAGCAGCTCGTCGGTGAGACCACGGTTGGCATACACCGGTCCCTTCGAGGATTCGATGAAGATATCGGCCTGCTCGATGAGCTTTAGGAATGCCTCGCGTCCGCCCGGCTTGAACGGGTTGATGGCCACGGAACGCTGGTTGCGGCGCTCAACCTCTTTGATCCATGCCGTATCACGCATCGAGTCGCCAACGCGGGTGTTCTCCAGCCAGATCACGTTGGCGCCCCATTCGGCCATCAGCGCCGCAGCGGTAGGAGCGGCGATCTCGATGGCGGAGTAGACGACGGTGACACCCGCCAGGGGGCCGAACTTCGGAATATCGTTGGCAAGAGGTTGTGCAATCACGATTTGCTCCTAATTGGTAAAAAGGGTCAAGGGTTAGGACGTGTGCTTACGGTAGAAGGCGGCTGCATCGACGAAGGCGGCGGTCGCCTCGTCTAGTTGCCGCGTGTAGTGCAAAAACCCGTGCAGCACGCCGTCGTACATCACCAGTTCGTTGGCGGTGCCCTGCCGGGTGAGCAGGGCGGCAAGCGTGATGCTGTCATCTTTGGCCGGGTCTAGGTTCGCCGCCGCGAGATAGCAGGGGGGAACACTTGAAAGGTCGGCGGATAGGTGATCGACCAGCGGATTGCGCGCATCGTTAGCCCCGGCAAGGTACTGCTGCCAGTAGAAGTCGAGATCGGCGCGGGTCATGCCATCCCACGGGCCGCCAAGCAGCCGACGTGACGGCGAATCCATCATCCCGTACACCCCATAGAAGAGCAGGAGACACTTCGGCGTCACCGCAGACCAACGCCCGGCGAGGCCGAGTGTTGCGGCCAGGGCCAGGTGGGCACCGGCCGAATCTCCGGCGAAGGTCAGGTTGGAGCCGTCAATTTGCAGGGTCTCCGCATGCTCGGCCAGGTATTCGATGACGGCAATGCACTGGTTGACCGGAACGGGAAAGCGGGCCTCTGGGGAGAGGGCGTAGTCCACTCCGATGACGACGGCGCCGGTGTGCTGCGCGAGATTGCGCATGATCCGGTCGTGGGTGTCTAAGTCGCCGAGAATCCACCCGCCGCCGTGAAAGTACACGATGGCAGCTGGCCGAGACGCATCGGTTGGCCGGTGGAACCGGATCGGGACGGGGCCGTCGTCGGTGGCGACGACCCCGTCCGTGGTAGCCAGCATCCGCGGGCCGCCCTCGTTCCAGTAGGCACGCTCGGCCCGGTAGTCGAGCCGCATACCCCTAAAATCATCGGCGTCCCGCGTGGGGGCTGAAGCCGCCGCGACGGTTTGCCTATCGAGGATCTCCCTCATCTGATCGTTGAGCCGGTCGAGAACTGGCATCGAGTCAGGCTGGCTGTTGATCGGCATGGACTACGCCTCTACCTCGACGACCTCGCTGAGTTCCGGGTTTGCGGCGTTCTTGCGGGAAATCCGCAGCACCACGTAAGCCGACAGGATGCCCAGCGCGGCCGCGGCGATCACCACCCAGAAGATGAGGTCAAAGGCGTTGTCGAGGGTGCCTGCCTCGTACCGGTCCACCCAGCCGCCGAACCAGATGTCGCGGAAGGTGTCGGGTAGGAAGCCCACCAGCGACAGGATGCCGGTGGCGGCGCCGAAGATCGGCGTCGGCACGCGGGCCTCGGTCAGCTGCCCGGAGGCGATGTAGAACTGGCCGAGGGCGAAGAAGCCCAGCAGCAGCACCATGATCGCGGCGAGCGCGCTCGCACCGGTACCCCACGGAATGAGGATGACGGCGAGCAGCGCAGCGATGATAATCACCGAGATGCCCATAATCACCTTGGAGGTGGAACCCACCTTCTTGGTCACCGTGCCGGCCACCGGTCCGGAGATGACACCGACGCCATAAGAACGGAGGTTGGCGATGTTGGTGGCGATCACGGTACCGGCCAGCACCGGACCCATCGTCAGCCACTGGGTGGTGTAGGTCA
>WQZL01000130.1 GCA_009780755.1 Promicromonosporaceae bacterium
AGCAGGCAGTCAGCCACAGTTCGCTCAATATTGGTGACAGGAAGACCACCCACCTCGGCGACTCCAGTAAACGAACCTTTATGCCGACGCACATCGGGGGCAGAGCGGCCGCCTGCGTTATACGACTGGAGTACGTGTGCCACCGTGGGTAGCTGCCAGGTGTTAAGGCCCCAGAGCGCGGCGGCGGATTCAAGACAGAAGGCGTGTTCCGTACGCAGTTGATGGTGAACACCGTGCAGCATCGCTAGGTGACGCTCACGCTTGGCAGCAAACACGTCACTACTCAAGGCGGAGCATTCAAGGTAGGTGCCACGGGTGACGCGCTCAATTTCGCCAGTGCGGATGCGATTACGCAGGAGGTGCTTATCGTTCTGAGCCGCTAGCAGAACATCGGTTGTAGGTTCCATACTTACAGCTTGGCGTGATGTTGCTTTCGGTGGGAGCGCTCGCTGCCCAGTTTGTGGATAACCCGACCAAACGCGGCCTGTGGATAACCTAGTCTCCTAGAAAACCTGCCGATCTCAGCGGGTAAGACGCCTGGGGGTGGGTAGGGTTGGGGGATGAGAGATAGCGATGTGCGGGTTGAGGCCGAGGTGTTTGCGGTGGCAAGGCGCGGCAAGGAGGCGGCGCGGACGCTGGCTACCGCACCCAGTAGCCTCAAGGATGCCGCGCTGCAAGCGCTGGCAGACGCGCTAGTGGCGTCGTCGGAAGAGATAGTGGTGGCGAATGCCCAGGACATCGCACGGGAGCGGGCCGCGGGCATGAGCGAAGGGCTGCTCGACCGTCTCGCCCTTAGCCCAGAACGCATCACGGCCATCGCCGAGGCCCTGCGCGATGTGGCCGCCCTACCCGATCCCGTGGGTGACGTGGTGCTTGGCCGGACGCTACCCAACGGCCTGGTGCTGCGCCAGGTGCGGGTGCCGATGGGCGTCGTTGGCATGATCTACGAGGCCCGGCCTAACGTGACCGTCGATGCCGCCGGACTCGCCCTCAAAAGCGGCAACGCCGTAATTCTGCGCGGGGGAGCGGCCGCAGCCTGCTCCAACGAGGCCATCGTGCGCGTGTTGCGCAAGGCTCTAGTGGCCCAGGGTCTGCCCGCCGATCTAATCCAAACCGTTGACCCTTGGGGTCGTCCCGGCGGCATCGCCTTGATGCGCGCTCGCGGCCTAGTGGATGTGCTAATCCCACGCGGCGGCGCCGGGCTAATCCAAACCGTCGTCACCGAGTCGCTGGTACCCGTTATTGAGACCGGAGTGGGCAACTGCCACATCTACGTCGATGCCTCTGCGGACCTCAACAAAGCTCTCGACATCGTGATGAACGCCAAGACTCAGCGCGTCGGGGTTTGCAATGCGCTGGAGACGCTGCTGGTCAGCACGGCCATCGCCGAGGATTTCCTGCCTCGCGTACTCCTGGCCTTGGCGGACGCTGGGGTGACCCTGCACGGCGATCAATTCACGCAAGACGCGGCACCGGCCGGAATAACCGTAATTTCCGCCACCGATGATGATTGGGCCACCGAGTACCTGGCCCCCGAACTGGCTATCGGGGTGGTTGACACACTAGACGAGGCCATCGAACACATTCGCCAATACTCCTCGGGGCACACTGAGGCCATTCTCACGAGCGACCTCGCGGCAAGCGAGCGATTCACTGCCGAAGTGGACGCCGCGGCCGTGCTGGTAAACGCCTCAACGCGCTTTACCGATGGCGGCGAGTTTGGTCTCGGCGCCGAGATTGGCATCTCCACCCAGAAGCTTCATGCGCGCGGACCGATGGGACTCGACGCGCTGACCACCACAAAATGGGTGGTAATCGGCCAGGGAAACGTCCGGACATGAGACAATGACCTGACTTGTCCTGTCAGTCAGACCTTGGAGGCATCCTTGACCGCTCGGCTCCGCATCGGTGTCATGGGCGGAACTTTCGACCCCATTCACCACGGCCACCTAGTGGCGGCGTCTGAAGTTGCCTCACGTTATAGTCTTGACGAGGTGGTGTTCGTGCCAACCGGTAAGCCCACCTTCAAGCAGGATAGGCGGGTCACTGCGCCAGAACACCGCTACCTGATGACAGTGATCGCCACGGCCTCGAATCCGCGCTTTACCGTAAGCCGAGTAGACATTGATCGGCCCGGAGTCACCTACACCATCGACACGCTGCGAGACCTGAGAGCAGAACGACCCGATGCCGAGCTGTTCTTTATCACCGGCGCCGACGCGGTGGCGCAGATGCTCGCCTGGAAGGACGCGGCCCAGCTGTGGGAATTGGCGCACTTCGTGGCGGTGAATCGGCCCGGACACGCGCTCACCGTCGATGGGTTAATCCCGAAGGGGGCGGTGACCACTATGGAGGTGCCAGCAATGGCCATTTCTTCGACCGATTGTCGAAACCGCGCTGAAGCGGGTAAACCCGTCTGGTATCTGGTGCCGGATGGGGTAGTGCAGTACATAGCGAAACACGGGCTGTATCACAGCTACGAGCAACAAAGCGAGCAGGGCAATGACTGAATACTTCTCGACTGATGGGCGTCCGCTGACGCGACGTGAACTGCGCGAGCAGGAGCATGCGCTTGCGGCGGCTGCCTCGCAGGCCGCCGCTGCGGGTGGCTCTAGCGCGGCCGAACGCTGGCTGGCCCACGCGAACGCGACCTCCCGCCCCCTGTCCTCACCCATGCCGATGGTGCGGCCGCCTACCGCCACAGGAGCCATGCGCGCACTCGATCCGAGCGGGCGGCTCGCCCCCCCGCAGGCTCCGCCCGCCGGACCGGTGGCGTCTGCCCCGCAGTTTGGTGGGTGGGCTGGGGCGCCCCCGGTGGCCCAACCCGCACAATGGTCTCCTCCAGCTGAACAGTGGTCGCCCGCTGCTCAGGCCGCGCCGCATCCCGTCTCCCAGCAGCCCGTGCAGCCCGCGTGGGCGCCCGCCGAACCGGCCCCACAGCCACCGCAGTGGACTCCGGCGCCGCAACCCGTTCTGCCGTCGCCGGCCCCCGTAGCTCAGCAACCCCCGTGGTCGCCCGCCGGGCAGTCCGCCCAGGCGCCCCCCGCTCCGGCGATGCAGCAGCACCAGTCATTGTGGACACAGCAGCCAGCAGAACCCACACCGTGGACCCCGGCGCCGCCCGTCGGACCACCGCCGTCCTTGATGGACCCACCACCTTTGGCTCCCCCCCAGCCCCCTTGGGCGCAGCCTGCACCCCCGGCACAGCCGACGCCGTGGAATCCCGAGGCAGCGGCCACACCGCCGCGCAGGTCTTTCCGCGAGAGTGCCCCGATTCCGATGGTGTCCGCCGAGCAATATGCCGCCGCTCCACCACTGGTGGGGATGCCGATCTCTGGCGCTGTCTCACCCGCCGATATCCGCGCCGCCCTTGGCTCGACGCCGCAGGTGACCGCCGCATCTTTCGGGTCGGTGGCCAGTGCCTTCGACCCGGCAGCCTTCTTCCCCCAGGCGGAGTCATCACCCTCACAACTGGCCGCACCTACCGCGATGCCAGCTGCTACACCGTTGCCGCACGCCCATGCGCCGCTGCCGCCCGCTCACATGATGTACCCCACCTTCCCGGATGCGGCCCCCCAAGCGCCGATGCAACCGGCCCCCCAGACATATGCGCCACCCGCTCCGCCCTCTGGGTTGATGTCACCGGTGGCACCGATCTCAGCGGGCCTTGCGTCGGTTGCCCCCGCAGACGGATTTGGGTTTGCCCCGGCGCCCGCTGCTGCTGTTGGGGCTGGCTTCGATGTTGGCGTAGCCGATGTCCGAGCGCCGATCAGCGAGGGAATCCCCTTTCCGCAGATTCGGGCCGCCTTGGCGGCCCCGGTCCCGGCTTCGGCTTCGTTGTTCCCGTCCGCGTTGGGAACCGCAGACGAAGCTCCCGCAGGGTCGAACTTTGAAGCAGAGGAAATCATGGTTGGACATGCTCGAAATAACAAGCGAAAAGCCGCAGACGAGGATCTGTCCGCCTATCGGCCTAGCAAGTACACCTGGCTGCATTTCATCATCCTGGTGATCGTCGCCTTTGTTCTTGGCATGCTGGTGTGGCGGCTGATCGATGACGGGGTGGACTTCCTGCCCGACCGTGCCGAAGGCTCCCCAGCGGCCGAAGAGATTGTGACCGAGATGCCAGAACCCCTGGAGGTTGCCCTGTGACCGCCGCCGAACGTGCCATCGAGCTGACTGTTGCCGCCGCTCGCGCGGCCTCCGCTAAGCAGGCTGGCGAGATCATTGCCCTTGATGTCAGCGATCAGTTGGTACTCACCGACGTATTCTTGATCGCATCGGGCAGCAACGAACGGCAGGTTGGCGCCATCGTCGATGCCGTAGAGGAGGCGCTGCACCGGCTGGGGGCCAAGCCGATTCGCCGCGAAGGCAAGACGCATGGACGTTGGGTGCTGCTCGACTTCGGTGACATCGTCGTTCATGTGCAACACGCCGATGATCGCGTGTTCTACGCCTTGGAGCGGTTGTGGAAGGACTGCCCCGTGATCGAGCTGCCTGCCGACGTGATGGCGACCGCATCGCCGGTCTGACCTCTTCTCACGGGCTATAACGGTTTGGCGGCGGGCGCGTCGTTACGGTTGGTGGCCAAGACGAACCTGCATGTTGGGGTGGCGTCCGGCCAGGGCTTTTAGCGCCAGCAGGCTCCGCCGAGCTTTGTCGCGGTTGGACAGGAACGATCCAGGCTCAACCTCATTGTCCCAACCCCAGCGCAGGTGGCTGGTGTCACCGGTCAGCAAGATGGGGCCGTATGTGGAACGGATAACAAACGCCAGATGCCCGGCGGTGTGGCCCGGATTTAAGATCGCAAAGAACGACCCATCGTCGAACACGTCTAGTACCCCATCCAGCGCGCCTTCGGGATTCGACGGGATCTGTAGCTCTTGGAGTGGTGGCCGACCCCGCAACAAGCGATTCGTCGTACCTTGTGCCAGCAGGTTTAGCGTAACGGATGTCCCGGCCTCGCCCGGACCCGTATAGAGCGGCACGTTGACGGGAATGTCGGGCAAGCCGGAGATGTGATCGAAGTGCAGGTGCGTTAGGAAAACCCCTTGTAGCGGCTCTGCCGCCGTCGAAAGCACCTGCGCGGTGCTTGGCTCCGGCCTCATGGCGGCCACATTCGCGGCGGCGCGCAACGCCCAGCCAACCCCGACGCTGGCCGGTTCGCGCGCAAACCGCTCAGACACGCCGGTGTCCACCAGGAACAGACCCCGCTCCGGGTGCCGAACCAGGTACAGGTAGACCTTGATCGGTTCCTTGCGGTTTTTCAGCCCCGCCGCAACGGCCACCGGGTGTTTAAGGTTGAGCAACCCAGATAAGTTCGAGACCCAATCGACGCCGACGGTGGTCAAGGTGATTGGCCCCGGCTGGGCCAGCAGCGCCTCCATGTCTGCTGCGGTGACCGGCGTACCGATCTTCGCCGGGGCGGTGGGATGAGTGGTCGTTCTGAACCTACGCGATACCATGTCGAGCCACTCTACCCACGGAAAGAGGCCCAGGCCGGGTTGGCGGTGATCTCTGGCGGGGTGCGATGCGGATTTGCCCAGCGGGGAGGTTTTCGCGTAGTATCTTCTGGTTCCTCCGGGGACAAGCAAGGGGCTGTGGCGCAGCTGGTAGCGCACCTGCATGGCATGCAGGGGGTCAGGGGTTCGAGTCCCCTCAGCTCCACCGAGTATGAAATGAGCGGACGCTGCCAGAGCAGCGTCCGCTTTGTGTTTGACCGTAACGTTTTGCTGCTCCCGAGCGTTGTAGTAGGTGAAGACAAGTTCACTGTTCGCGTTGAAGGGGTACCCATGACCAACACTCGAAAGAGCGCCATCGCTGTCGCTCTCGGCGCCGTGCTGACGTTCACCTTGATTGCATGCGGCGAGGGTGAGGACGCCGCTGAAGCCGAGGCGCCCGTCATTGAAGTGATGCCTAACGAAGTGACACCCACCGAGGTACCCAACCCAGAACTCACGGTGAAACCGACCCAAGAACCTGAGCCTGTATTTATCGTGGACCCAGGTTATGACCACGGGATGGATTGGCCCCGACAATGCTGGGATCCAGGAGAAAGCAGATTGGCTGGAATGTGGGCCAGGCAAACCGATGGTCAAGAACTGCCATTCACCCTGTACCTACCTGCGCGGGGGGATGGATTACTCAGGGGAGGCCGCTATTCGGAGGCTGGGGACCAGTTTCTTGACTGGCATTACTCTGCTGGGTTTTTGTACCTGTGGTTCGCAGAACTCGACAACGATGTAGTAGGAGTTTGGAGCGAAGAGTCATGGGCGGTGGTGATCGACAGCGATGTGTTGATTTTAACCAGCAATGACCAGAATTACCTTGTTCGTGAGTACTACCGACTGGAGTATGCTCCTGCCTGGGAGTGTTGGCCAGGCTGGTCTTTTCCTACGCACACCGATGAGGGGAATCCATTAATCGGGCACTGGCAATGGGAGTCTGGAGCGGCTTTCAGTCAATCGATAACCTTCTTCAACGACGGCATCGGTGAACTAGATAATAATGAACTGATACCGTTCCGCTGGCGCAGCGCTGCTATGGGCTACCGGTGGTTGGCAATCCAGGAGCAACCAAGGCATGATCGTGTGGGCGCAACTTGGTGGACCGTCGAGATTGAAGGCGACACCTTGACCTTGCGTATCGTGGGTCGCGAAGGACCAGGGGATTGGTATGTTGTTTACTCCCGAGGGCGGCATAATGATTAGGGTCTGAAATGAGTGGACGCTGTTCCTGGCCTTTCTCAGTCGGCCTTACTGGGTTCATGCGGGCGCCAGACTTCGGCTGTGGCTGAATCGTAGTATTCGATTGCTAGTTCTTTACCGTCATTCTCTGTTCGAATAGACTGGAGGCGAACGGCTTGACGCTGAATCTCCTGGTTGACTTCCGACGAAGGGTTCCCGTAAAGGCCAATGTATAGCACGGTGATATCGCTTCTTCTGGTCGTGATGCGTCGAAAGATGTGTTCGTCGTTGGTGGATAGAGAAACGCCGTGCATGAACAGGGAGCCGTCGAGGGCGGCAAACCTTTTATGCGCAGTCCGCAAGTAATCGAAGCGTTTAATTCGAGCCAGTTTTTCATCAGCAGTGCCTCCGGTTACTACCAAGGGGCGCTTCTTTTTTGAAAGATGAGTATTTACTTGGTCAATGATGCGTCCTTTTGGTCCATGCTTG
>WQZL01000131.1 GCA_009780755.1 Promicromonosporaceae bacterium
CACGCAGTACGCTTGTTCGACGTCGAACAAATGTTCGGGTATGGTAATCCACAGACACGGATTCTGGAACCCAATCCACAGGGTGGGGCCGGAGCAGGCGTTCGTGTCAGCGGCAGTGGCTACGGTAAAAGCATGGCACTGCCTAACCACCTCGGCGTCAACCGGCGCCCCTACCCGAAGGATGAACATCATGCCCGCTCTAGCAGATCGTGAAAAGGCCCTAGAAGCCGCCCTGGCTAACATCGACAAAAACTTCGGCAAGGGGTCGGTAATGCGGCTCGGCGAGGAGACCCGCGCCCCCGTCGCAGCCATCCCCACCGGCTCCATCGCCCTCGACGTGGCGCTTGGCATCGGTGGCCTACCCCGCGGCCGCGTTGTTGAGGTATATGGCCCCGAATCATCGGGTAAGACGACGGTAGCTCTGCACGCGGTGGCTTCCGCTCAGCGTGCTGGCGGCATCGCGGCATTCATCGACGCCGAACACGCGCTCGACCCGGAATACGCCAAGAAGCTGGGCGTGGACACCGATGCCCTGCTGGTCTCCCAGCCCGACACCGGCGAACAAGCCCTAGAGATCGCGGACATGCTGATCCGCTCCGGAGCGCTTGACATCATCGTTATTGACTCGGTGGCCGCGCTCGTACCCAAGGCCGAGATTGACGGCGAGATGGGCGACTCCCACGTTGGCTTGCAGGCCCGTCTCATGTCGCAGGCGCTCCGTAAGATCACCGGTGCCCTGAACGCGTCTGGCACCACGGCCATCTTCATCAACCAGCTGCGCGAGAAGATCGGCGTGTTCTTCGGCTCACCGGAGACCACCACGGGCGGCAAGGCGTTGAAGTTCTACGCCTCCGTGCGCCTGGACATTCGCCGCATCGAGACGTTGAAGGAGGGCACCGACGCCGTCGGTAACCGCACTCGGGTCAAGGTGGTTAAGAACAAGATGGCTCCGCCGTTTAAGCAGGCCGAGTTCGACATTCTCTACGGCGTTGGCATCTCCCGTGAGGGTTCGCTGATTGACATGGGCGTGGACCACGGCATCGTCCGCAAGTCCGGCTCCTGGTTCACCTACGAGGGCGACCAGCTCGGCCAGGGCAAGGAAAACGTGCGGAAATTCCTGCGTGACAACCCCGACCTAGCAGCCGAGATCGAAAACAAGATCAAGATCAAGCTTGGAATCATCGCCGCCCCCGAGGGCGAGCCGGTGGCCGAGGTTGTGGCCAAAGCTCCGGTCGAGAAGGCGCCCGCCGCCGCGAAGGGCAAGAAGGCGTAGTTCCGATGGACCCCGCTCATCGACGCGGAGGCCGGAAACCTCGTAGAACCGTGACCGAGCGCCTCGAAGCTGGGGAGATCACGGTTTACGAGGCAACCGAGCTAACCCGCGAGGCGGTGCTTAACAGCCTCACCGCCTCAGCCAAGAGTCGCCACGAGTTAGCGCAATCGCTGGCGCGACGGGGCTTTCCCGAATCTGCCGCGCTGACGGTACTCGACCGCTTCGAAGAGGTGGGCCTGATCGACGATGCCGGATATGCCGATACGCTGGTGCGCACCCGTCATGCCGAGCGTGGCCTAGCCCGGCGAGCCATCGGTCAAGAGCTGCGACGTCGAGGCATCGATGACGAGGTGGCGGCTGAGGCGCTGGCGCAGGTGGACGATGCGGACGAGCAGGAGTCGGCCGCGCGGTTGGCAGAGAAGCTGATTGCTCGCAGCTGCGGTCAGGCTCGCGAGGCCCGCATCCGCAAGGCGGCCTCCGCCCTAGCCCGCAAGGGCTACAGCCCCGGTCTTGCCTTCGCCGCTGTCAAGAACGCTCTGTCCGCCGAAGGCGAGGAAACCAACGATCTCGATATCGCCGATGGTTGAGCAGAGAGCGCAGCGACCATGTCGAAATCACCCCATGCGTCATTCTGCTGTACTCCCTCCCCCATCACGGTGACAAGGTTCACAGATTGTCGGTGGCTCGTTGGACAATGGGAAACATGGTTCAGCCCCTAGCGCAGTTCGGCCCCGCCACTCGGTCGTGGTTCGCGGGCGCCTTCGCTGGGCCGACGGCGGCACAGACCGGCGCCTGGGAGGCCATCGATCAAGGCAAACACGCGCTTGTGGTCGCCCCCACCGGCTCGGGAAAAACCCTGGCGGCATTCCTGTGGGCCATCGACCGCCTCCATCACGAACCCGTACCCGAAGATCGCGTCCGCCGCTGCCGCGTACTCTACATCTCACCCTTAAAAGCGCTGGCCGCCGATGTGCAACGCAATCTGCGCTCCCCGCTGACTGGTATCAAGCAGGCCGCCGCTCGGGCCGGTTTAGAAACCCCGGAGATCGTCGTCGGGATGCGCACCGGCGATACCCCGCAGTCCGAGCGCCGTACCTTCGCCACGAAACCACCGGATGTGTTGGTTACCACACCCGAATCGCTGTTCTTGATGCTGACCTCCCAGGCCCGCGCCGGGCTTTCGGGAGTCGAAACCGTGATCCTGGACGAGATTCACGCCGTCGCGGGCACCAAACGCGGCGCCCATCTGGCCCTTAGCCTAGAACGGCTCGATGCGCTGTTGGTGGCGGGCGGCGGCAAGCCCGCCCAACGGGTTGGTCTTTCGGCGACTGTTCGCCCCGTAGCAGAGGTGGCGGCCTTCCTCGCCGGGCATCGCGCCCCGGCAGACGGAGGGCGTGAGGTCGCCATCGTGCAGCCGCCCGCCACCAAGGAGTGGCAGATCGATCTTGTCGTGCCCGTGCCCGACCTAGCCGATCTGGCGGTGATTGCGGATGACACCTCCACCTCGCCCGCCGATGAACTCGATCTGACCGGCGCCGCCACCGCCCCCCTGAGCCGACGCAACCCCTCCGGCCCCGCAGATGACGCCATTGGCCGGGGAGTCCCAAAACATTCGTCGGTCTGGCCTCACGTCGAAGAACGCGTGGTCGATCTGGTCACCACGCACCAGTCCACGCTGGTTTTCGCCAATTCGCGACGCGGTGCCGAGCGGCTGACCGCGCGTCTCAACGAGCTGTGGGCGCAGCGTCATGGGCATGAAATCGCCGATCAGGGCGCCACCTGGCCGGCGGCCGAGCCGGGCGGATCGGGAACCGCCTCCGGGCTTCCCCAAGGAACTCCCGTGCGGGCCACCTTCTCCCCCACGGAGCGAATGTGGCTGGTGGATACCGCCGGGGTTTCCCCGGAGGCGCCCGTACTGGCCCGCACCCACCACGGGTCGATGAGCCGCACCGAGCGCACCCGCACCGAGTCGGAGCTTAAAGAGGGGAAGCTGCCCGCCGTGGTGGCCACCTCATCCCTGGAACTCGGTATCGACATGGGCGCCGTGGATCTGGTGGTGCAGGTGGGGGCGCCGCCCTCGGTAGCCAGCGGGCTACAGCGGGTGGGTCGCGCCGGTCACCAGGTGGGGGCGGTCTCCCACGGCGTAATCTTCCCGGTCCATCGCGGTGACCTGGTGCCTTCTACGGTGGTGGCCACCCGGATGCGCGCCGGGGAGATCGAGCCGCTGCATGTGCCAAGCAATCCGCTCGACGTGCTGGCTCAGCAGGTGGTGGCGGCTCTCGCGCCAGAGGATTGGGATGCCGATGAGTTGTTGGCGACCTTCCGCCGCGCTCACCCCTTCCGGGGGCTTGGCGTTGCCACTTGGAATGCCGTGCTTGACATGCTGGCGGGCCGTTACCCCTCGGAGGATTTTGCCGATCTGAAGGCGCGCATAGTCTGGGATCGCGCCACCGGGCAGCTTTCGGCGCGTCCTGGAGCGCTGCGGCTGGCCGCAACCAGCGGCGGCACCATCCCAGATCGTGGACTGTACGGGGTGTTTCTCGTTGGCGGCGAGGATGGGGCAGAGCAGCGCGGCGGCAAGCGCGTCGGTGAGCTTGACGAGGAACACGTACACGAATCGCGGGTGGGCGATACATTCATCTTGGGTTCATCGACGTGGCGTATCGAGGAAATCACCCCTGATCGCGTGCTAGTTTCTCCGGCGCCCGGCCTGCCGGGAAGGCTGCCCTTCTGGAAGGGGGATGCACCGGGACGTCCCGTGACGCTGGGGCGGGCCATTGGAGCCTTCATCCGCACAACCGAGGCCGCGCTGGCTGCCAGCGAGACGAAGGGCAAGGCCATGTTGCAGGCGGCGGGGCTTGACCCGTGGGCCGCCGATAACCTGGTCGCCTACCTGGCCGAGCAGCGCACGGCGACGGGTCGAGTGCCCGATGATCGCACCGTGGTGGTCGAGCGGTTCCGCGACGAGCTAGGCGACTGGCGGGTGGTGATCCACTCCCCCTTCGGTGCCCGCATCCATACTCCCTGGGCGCTGGTGATCGCCGGGCGTCTGCGGGAGCGTTACGGCCTAGATGCGGTGGCGATGCCGATGGACGATGGCATCGTGCTGCGTCTGCCTGGCACCGATTGGGAGCTGGAAGAGGCGGATGCCCAGCCGCCGCTTAGCACCGAGGATTTGTTGATAGACCCGGATGACATCGTGCGGCTCGTGCAGGGGGAGCTGGGTAATTCGACAATGTTCGCGGCCCGCTTCCGGGAGAGCGCCGCCCGTGCCCTGCTGTTGCCGCGCCGCCGCCCGGATCGCCGCCAGCCCTTGTGGCAGCAGCGGCAGCGGGCCGCCCAACTGCTCTCGGTGGCCTCGCAGTACCCGGATTTCCCCATCATGTTGGAGGCCGCTCGCGAATGTCTACAAGATGATTTCGACGTGGCGGCGCTTGGGGCTTTCCTGGCCGACCTGGGGGCCGGGCAGATTCGGCTGATCGAGGTGAATACGCCTAACCCATCACCCTTCGCTCAGTCGCTGCTGTTCGGGTACAACGCCCACTTCCTTTATGAAGAAGATGCCCCGCTGGCCGAGCGGCGAGCCGCTGCCCTCTCCCTCGACCCCGACCTGCTGGCCGAGCTGTTGGGTGAGCAGGGCGCCATCTCGATTGCCGAACTGCTCGATCCGGCGGCCGTCGAGCAGACCGAGGCCGAGTTGCAAGCGCTCGCTCCCAGCCGCCAGGCCCGCGATGCCGAGACCCTGTGGGACGTGCTGCGCCGCACCGGCCCCCACTCGCTGGCCGCACTGATGGCCCGCACCCAGGAGGCATCGCGCGCCGAGGTGCCCACCTGGCTAGATTCCCTAGAACGCACCCGCCGAATAATCCGCACCCGCTTCGGTCCCCCGGCGGTTGACTCGCCCCTACCGGTGGCCCCGCCTGTCGAAACCACCACCGCCGCCTCCGAGCAATACGCCATCATCGAAGACGCTGGCCGCCTGCGCGACGCCCTGGGCGTGGCCCTGCCCGTCGGGGTCCCGGAGGTCTTCACCGAGCTGCTGCCCGATCCCCTGGGCGACCTGATCCAACGCCACCTGCGCACGCACGGACCAGTCTCCGCTGCCAGCATCGCGGCCCGCTTCGGGTTGGGCATCGCCGTGGTAACCGCCGCCCTGAACCGGCTCCTGCCCGGCGGCTCGGTGGTGCGCGGCCCGCTACGGCCACCCTCACTGGGCGGCACCGGCGACGAGTGGTGCGACGCGAACGTACTCAAACTGCTGCGCCGCCGGTCGCTGGCCGCGCTGCGAGCCGAGGTGGAACCGGTAGAACCCGAGGCCCTGGGCCTGTTCTTGCCGCGCTGGCAGCAGGTGGGATCGCGGGCCATCGCCCGGGGTATTGACGGCGTGCTGCGTGCCATCGAACAGTTGGCCGGGGCGGCGGTGCCCGCCAGCGCCCTGGAAAACTTGGTGTTGCCCGCCCGCGTGCCTGATTACGCTCCCGCGCTGCTCGACGAGCTGACCACATCCGGTGAGGTGATCTGGTGCGGGCATGGCCGCCTGCCGGGTTCGGGTGGGGGTGACGGCATGGTGTCGCTGCATCTGGCGGCCTCGGCTGGGTTGACACTGCGCGACCCCGACCCATTCGACGAGGACGGCCCGCTGGACACCGACCTGCATCGGCGGGTGCTTGATCTGCTCGGCAATTCTGGCGGGCACTTCCTGTATCGACTCGCGGAGCTGGCCGAGGCGTCGCAGGTGGCCACGCTGGATGTGCTGTGGGATTTGGCGTGGGCGGGTTGGGTGACCAATGATTCGCTCGGTGGGCTGCGGACGGCGGTTGGAGCCGGGGCAGGTGGCGCTCATCGGGCTGCGCGGGCAACGGCTCGGGCGCGGCCAATGCGACCTTCCCGGTTTGGTCTGCTGGCAGGCACTCCGGGCGGCGCAGGTGGCCAAACTGGTGGCGCTGCCGGTCGGGCGACCTTGCCCACCGGGGTGGGCCGTTGGTCGGCGCTGCCCCCGGTAGAACCGAACCCAACCCTGCGCGCCCACGCGTTGACGCAGGTGTTGCTGGAGCGACATGGGGTACTCACGAAGGCCGTTGCCCCATCGGAGGGAATTACCGGCACCTTCCGCCACGTCTACCGGGTGCTGCGCGAGTTGGAGGAACGCGGTACCGTTCGGCGCGGCTATTTCATTGAAGGGCTGGGCGGCTCGCAATTCGCCCTGCCCGGTGCGGTAGATCAGCTGCGCACCGATGCCACGGATCGCGAAAATGTCAGGGGCAAGTCCGTTGCTCTGCTGTTAGCCGCCACCGATCCGGCCAACCCGTATGGTGCCGCGCTGGCTTGGCCAACCTCTCGTCGAGTGAACCCCGCCGAAACCCTTGGGTTGAGTTCTGCCGAAACCAATCATCGTCCAGGCCGTAAGGCCGGGGCGCTGGTGGTGCTGGTGGATGGCGATCTGACGTTCTACATTGAGCGGGGTGGCAAGACCGTCCTTTCCTTCGGCGGCGAGAGCGATAAGGGGCTGGCGCGGCTAGGTATCGCCGCCCGCGCGCTAGCGGAGGCAGCCTCGGTGCGGCGGGCTGGCCGGATGCTGTTACAGCGGGTAGATGGCATCCCGGCGCTGACCGCGGCGCGGGAACGAACCCCGGCGGCGGCAGCCCTTCTCGATGCCGGGTTTACGGTCACCCCCGGTGGTCTTCGCGTGGCAGGCGGGTGACTCGTGCCCGAGGCAGATGAGGTACGGCTCACCGCGAACCGGCTCGGGCTGGCTCTGGTTGGGCTGCCGCTGGTGCGAGCAGAGTTGCGCTGGCCGTCGGTGGCGGGGGTAAATCTGGTGGGGGCCGCCGTTATCGAGTCGGTGTCGTATGGCAA
>WQZL01000132.1 GCA_009780755.1 Promicromonosporaceae bacterium
CCCTGCTCGACCTGATGACCGGCATCGAATCATCCCCCGGCATCAAAGACCCGCAGAAGGTTGCCGCCCTCTTCGTCGCGTTAGCGGGTTAGAGGCAACCCGTCGTCCTGCGCGCGGAGCGCAGCGACCAAAGTCGTAGGACCCAGAGTTGTCGGTTACCGTTCTGGTCTAGGTTCTGCGACTGCGCTCCTACGTCGCTCTGCGCAGAATGACGATAGTCATGTGTTACGCATCTAAACCGCCAGCGGGGAGCCGTCGAAGGTGGTTAGGTTGGCGGTCGGACCAAGGTCTAGGTCGGCCAGGGAGGAGAGCGTGCCCCGGACGGCCGTGGCGGCGGCGACCAGCGGTGATACCAGGTGGGTGCGCCCATCCTTGCCTTGGCGACCCTCGAAGTTGCGGTTTGAGGTGGAGGCCGACCGCTCCCCCGGCGCGAGCTGATCGGGGTTCATGCCCAGACACATGGAGCAGCCCGCATTGCGGAACTCCGCACCGAACTCCGCGAAGATCGCATCCAGCCCCTCGGCCTGCGCCTGCAACCGCACCCGCGCCGAGGCGGGCACCACCAGTACCCGCACACCCTTAGCCTTACTGCGGCCCTTCATCACCTTGGCAACGGAACGCAAATCCTCAATCCGGCCATTCGTGCAGGAACCGATGAACACGGTGTCCACCGCGATCTCCCGCAGCGGCATGTCCGGCGCTAGGCCCATGTAGGCCAGCGCGCGCTCGGCGGCAACCCGTTCGGTCTCATCGGCCATCTTCGCCGGGTTGGGCACGCAGCCCGAGATGGGCAAACCCTGACCAGGATTAGTGCCCCAGGTCACGTATGGTTCCAGGTCGGCAGCGTGCAGCGTCACCTCGGCATCAAACCTCGCGTCATCGTCCGTGCGCAGCGTCCGCCAGTAAGCGAGCGCGGCCGCCCAATCGTCGCCTTCCGGGGCGTGGGGGCGGCCCTTTAGGTAGGCGAAGGTGGTCTCGTCAGGGGCAATCATGCCCGCCCGCGCACCCGCCTCGATGGACATGTTGCAGATGGTCATCCGCGCCTCCATCGAAAGCGCGCGAATCGCGGCTCCCCGATATTCGAGTACATAGCCCTGGCCGCCGCCGGTGCCGATTTTGGCGATTATCGCCAAAATGATGTCCTTGGAGGTAGTGCCGGGCGGCAGGTTGCCCTCGACATTGATGGCCATCGTTTTGAAGGGGGCCAGCGGCAGGGTTTGGGTGGCAAGCACATGCTCCACCTCGGAAGTGCCAATGCCGAAGGCGAGCGCGCCGAAGGCTCCGTGAGTGGAGGTGTGGGAGTCGCCGCAGACCACCGTCATTCCAGGCTGGGTGAGACCAAGCTGTGGGCCAACCTGATGGACGATACCCTGCTCAGAATCGCCCAGGGAATGCAGGCGCACGCCAAACTCCGCGCAGTTGGCGCGCAGCGCCTCGATCTGCGCGCGGCTGGTCAGGTCCGCAATGGGCAAGTCGATATCGACGGTGGGAGTGTTGTGATCCTCGGTGGCGATGGTCAGGTCTGGCCGCCGTACCGGGCGTCCGGCCAGGCGCAGCCCCGCGAACGCCTGCGGGCTGGTCACCTCATGCACCAGATGCAGGTCGATGTACAGCAGGTCAGGGGCGCCGCCCTCACCTGCCCGCACCAGATGCGCCTGCCAAACCTTGCCTGCCAACGTCATACCCATGAGCGGAATCCTAGCGAACGCGCGCTTCTCTACGCGGAAGATATCATGTAGCATCCAAACTGATATCAAACCGCAAGGAGGTGGGCGCAATGGCCCGAACCGTAATCGATCTGAACGATGAGATGCTGGCGAGCGCCGCCGAAATCTTCGGCACCAAGACAAAGGTAGCCACGGTAAACGCCGCGCTGGAGGATGCGATCAAACGCCGTAAGCGGCAAGCATTCTTCGACTGGCTCGACGCTGGTGGCCTGCCCGATCTGACTGGTCCCATCGAACCCGATCCTATCTATGAGCCGATTGCCGCTGCCGCATGACCATCCGATATCTAGTAGACAAATCAGTTCTTGCTCGACGTAGTAAGCCTCACGTCCGTCGCGCCCTCGACCCTCTTCACAATGACGGCGTCCTCGCGATCTGCGGGGCAGTTGAACTTGAAGTGTTGTATTCCGCTAGGTCGAAGACAGATGCCGAAATCATCCGCGAGGGCCTAAGCGGTTTCGATTGGCTATACACCCCCGATGAGGTCTGGGATCGCGCGCTTGAAGTGCAGCAACTCCTCATCGGAGCCGGAACTTGGCGAGCCGTCTCCCTACCCGACTTACTGATCGCGGCCACCGCCGAACGCCACGGTGTCTCCGTGCTGCACTACGACGCCGACTACGACCTGATCTCTGCGGTAACCCATCAACCCACCCGCTGGGTAGTCCCTCGCGGCAGTGCGGAAAACAGTTGAGACCGGCAGGCGGGCGCCTGCCGGTCTCAACTAAGGTTATCGATCTCGCTTAGCCCAGCAGTTCGATGACTAGAGATGCGTCGAGGTGGTGGTTACGGAAGGCGCGGAACAGGAAGGCGGCTATTGCCTGGCGCTCAATGTTGTTCGTGGGACGGAACTCCCGAGTACCATCCGGCATGAGCCAGCCCTGAGTAATCTGGGTCGAATACAGCCATTCAATCTCCTGGAAGAAGCCGTGGCCGACTGGGACGTCGGTGAAGGTGGCGTCGGTAGGCGGGGTGAAGTCTGGGCTGCCCGAGGCGCGGAACAGGAACGCGGCCATTGCCTGACGCTCGATTAGGTTACCCGGACGGAAGGTGTTGTCCGGCCAACCCCTGGTGATGCCCGAATGGTTCAGCCACTCGACCTCGCGGAAGAAGTCACCGCTGGTTGGCTTGTCGATAAACGTCGGCCTGTTCGGGGTAGCGAATGTCTCCGTGCCCGGCAATCCGCGATACAGGAACGCGGCCAGCGCCTGCCGCTGGACCGGGGTATCACCGCGGAAGGTGTTGTCGTCGAATCCGGTAGTGATCTCGACCCTGGCCAACCACTCGATGTAGCAATGGAACCGCGATCCCACGGGCACGTCGGTGAACCGCGCCGTGTCCGGGCAGTCCGGGCTGAAGGCGGGCGGCAGACCCTGCCAACCTCCCGGTGGCCGTTCAGCCGTCGGCACCGCACAGGTCTCGAAGATGGTGTCTTCTTGCCCGGGGATGGTGACGGTCATGCGCAGGGAAATTCGTGAACCCTCGTCGCCAATGACAATTCGATAGTTCCAGACAGTGGCTCCGGGAATCGGCTCGTCATTGCGAAGCCATTGCAGCGCGAGGCTGAATCCGGTGACCGGGGGGGATGTAGGATCATTTACCGTGGTGAAGAAGAAATTGTCGAGGGCGGTGTGAAGATAAGAGCGGCTGGGGTTGCCGAACATATCGGGACCGATGACAGGCAGTGGGCTAACGTCGCAGTTGGGGAGCCACCACTCGTCAACTCCGGCAAACCACAGCGGCGGCCCCTGCACCAGAGCATCCCCTCCGGCGGTCCGATACCACATGTACAGATCGGGTCCGTTGTCTGTCACGGGGGCGTCTGCCGGTGTGGCGTGGGCCGGGGCGAGGCCGGCGGCTAGGAGGGCGAAGGCTGCTAGGGCAACTCCATATTTTCTAGTGTGTTTCATATCCCATAGGATAGCGACCGGATGACCTACTGCCAGAGCAGACACTCGGTTTCAAACCGCTTCCGAACAAGATTTGTCGCGTTAGTGAAATCGGGCGACAATCAAACCCGTATCGATCTCAGCTGGGATTACCGACTTCGATGCCTGCCCGGAATACTCGGCGGGGGACGTAGGTGGAGTCTGTCACCACCACATCGGCGCGAAGGTCGGTGGTTAGGGCACCGGCATCGCGCAGGCCGAGGGCGCGAGCCGGATTCCAGCTTGCCGCGCGCACCGCAACAGCCAGCGGCACCCCGCCTGCCACCGAGGTGCGGATCACGTCAAGGAGCCGGGATGTGCCCCCCGCGATGGAACCCTCGGTACCATCCGTTGTGGTCAAGCGGGCAACTCCCCCGCCTACCGCAACGGTCATCGGGCCTAGCTGGTACCTGCCGTCTGGCATTCCGGCGGCGGCCATCGCGTCGGTGACGAGCGCCACCGACTCCGGCGGCAGCATCGCCATCAGCGAACGCACCAGGGCCGAATCGAGGTGTACGCCATCGGCCACCAGCTCCACCACCATTTCCCCGCGGGCCGCTGCCGCCAGGCAGGCGGCCACCGGGCCGGGTGCGCGATGCAGCATCGAGGGCATTCCGTTGAACAGGTGGGTCGCCGTCATCGTCAGGCCGCGTTCGGCGAGCGCCGGGGCCACCTGAGCGATCAGCGCCTCGGCCTGCTCGCAGGTGCCGGACGTATGACCGAGCGAGGGAATCACCCCCGCCTCAATCAGCGCTTCGGCGGCTCCGCCCGCTCCGGCGACGCCGGGCACCTCTGGGGCGACGGTCATGGTGCGCAGGTGCCCCTGCCCGTTTCGGCCTCGCGCGGCGGCGGCCAGCTCGCGAACGAAGCCCGCATCACCAGCGATTAGGTGATCGGGGCTTTGCGCGCCGCGCTTCTCATGGGAAAGGAATGGTCCCTCGACGTGAATGCCCGTAATCACGCCCGCATCGGCCAGGTCGGCCAGCAGTTCGGCCCGGCGCAACAAGGTGGCGCGGTCGGCGGTGACCAGGGAGGCAATCAGAGTTGTCGTACCGGCAGCCAAGTGCGTGGCCGCTGCCGCGCGTACGGCCTCGGCATCGGTGGCGTCAGGGAATGACGCTCCCCCGCCGCCGTGGTTGTGGATGTCAACCAGGCCAGGCAGCAGCAGCGTGTCCGAGGCGAGAGGCGGCAGCGGCAGATCGGCAAAGGCGGCGATTGTTTGCAAACGGGTCGCAGCTCCCGAAAACGCGATGCGATCTCCCTCGATCACCAGGGCGCCATCATCGATCACCACTTCGGGCAAGACAAGCCGCCCACGCAGTATGTTCATGCCTCCATCCTGCCCTACCGCAGCCGCCTTGACCCAGTGGTTGAGTAGGCGCGAGGAACGAGCGCCGTGTCGAAACCACTGTTCTTGCGTGTGTGTTGGTTTCGACACGGCCCTGACGGGCCTACTCAACCAACCATCGTCGGGCGTTCGACT
This sequence comes from Promicromonosporaceae bacterium, assembly GCA_009780755.1. Classification (GTDB taxonomy): domain Bacteria; phylum Actinomycetota; class Actinomycetes; order Actinomycetales; family Cellulomonadaceae; genus Xylanimonas. Next base: position 5,139 of record WQZL01000132.1, read on the forward strand.
TCTAATTTGTTAGGAAAGTATCGTATTGTGTAGGGGACGCTGTAGTTCCCCCTGTCAGGAGTTCCTCATGGCACCCACCGCCACCCCGAAGTCCGCCGCTCGCCACACCGCGGCCATCGCGCTTGCCGCCGGAAGCAACCCCGAATCCCGCGCCCTGCTTACCCGCCCCCTCGGCGCCGCCAGCGTGATCGAGGCCGCGCTTGGCACCCTTACCCAGGTGATTCCCCCGCAACGCGTGGTGGTGGTCGTCTCCCCCGACGATGAGGAGATCCGGCCACTGCTTGGCGAGCGATTCCACTACGTCACCCAGGCTGAGCCGCTTGGCACCGGGGATGCCGTGCTTGCCGCCCGAGAGGTGATCGCGGAGCTAGGCGCAGATCGTGTACTCATCACCTACGCCGATACCCCGCTGCTGCGCCCCGACTCCCTGCGCGGGCTACTGAATCGCTTCACCCTCAAGGATGCCGACCTGGCCATCCTCACGGCAATCGTCGAACATGCGACAAACGGCGATGATTGCGGCACATATGGCAAGTATTCCGACTTCGGCACCGTCGTGCGCGAGGCCACCGCCTCGGGCAACGCGCCAATCATCGCGATTCGTGACAGCGCCGACCGGCAGACCCGCCGCACCCACGGCGAAACCCGCACCGAACTCAACGTGGGCGCCTACGTTGCCTCCCCTAGCCTGCTGTTTGATGAGTTGACCGGCATGGCTGCTGCGGGTGAGTACCGTTTGACCGAACTGGCGCGGCGCGTCATCGGTCGGGGCCTGTCCATCGACTCCTATCGCATCTACGACACCACCGAGGTGGGCGGCATCAACACCCCCGAGCAGCTCGATCACGCGGCCGACATCGTGCTGGCCCGCCTGTTTCGCCCCGTGAAGAACACCGATACCACCATCTACTTCGGCACTGGTGGCTGGCGGGCGCTGATCGGTGAGGGTTACACCTTGGCCAATGTGCGCCGTCTGTGTCAGGTGATCGCCAATGACATCTCTCGGCGGGGCCGCGAAGGCATGGGGGTGGTGATCGGCGGCGACCGCCGCTTCCTAAGTCGCGAAAGTGCCGAGGCCGCCGCCGAGGTGTTTGCGGGTAACAACATTCCCGTCACCCTGCTGGCCGACGATGTGCCAACCCCACTGGTCACCTTCGCCGCCCCCTATCTGAAGGCCGCCAACTCCATCATCATCACCTCCTCGCACAATCCGGCGCAGTGGAATGGCATGAAGGTATTCCGCCCGGACGGCTCCCTGCCGCTCGATGAGGAGACGAATGCCTGGCAGGACGAGGCCAACGCCCTACCCATCGAGGATGTGGTCACCCTCGACCTGGGTTACGCCCGCGAGGCCGGGGTGGTCGTGGATATGAGCTTGGACGAGCCGTATATCGACGCCATCGAGCGGTTTATCGATGTAGCCGCCGTACGCGGCTCGGGCCTGCGGGTGGTGGTAGACGCCATGTATGGCACCAGCCAGCCGACGCTCGGCACCATTCTCTCCGATATGCGGGTGCGCGCCGAATTTATCCACGCCAAACACAACCCGCTGTTCGGTGGGGTGGCGCCCGCCCCGGATGTTGAGCGGCTTTCTACGCTCGTCTCGCTCATCAAGCGCGGCGAGGGCCGCTACTCCTTGGGCATGGCCACGGACGGCGACTCCGACCGGATTGGCATTGTGGACGAGACCGGCGAGTACGTGGATACCAACGATCTGCTGTTGTTGCTCTACTGGTATCTGCATGAGGTGCGCGGCGAGCGCGGCGGCGTGGTTCGCAACCTGGCCACCACTCACCTGCTCGACCGGTTGGCCGCGCATTTCGGTGAGGAGAGCCGGGAGTGTCGCGTGGGTTTCAAGCATGTCACCGCGCAGATGGCCGAGATTGGCGCCGTGCTTGGCGGCGAGAGTTCCGGTGGTCTGACCGTGC
>WQZL01000133.1 GCA_009780755.1 Promicromonosporaceae bacterium
GTTTTACCCGCACCATTCGGCCCGACCAGGCCAAACAGCGAGCCGCGCGGCACATCCAGATTGATGCCATGCACGGCAATCTTCTCCCCGAACCTCTTCCACAACCCCCGCAAACTAATTGCCGCCGCCAAATCAGGCGCCGGAACCGGCAACAACCGCTGCTGCATTTCCATGCTCCCCACCCTACTAACCACCCCCGACACCCCACCTCCCTCAGCCTCTCGGCGTTAGGGTGCGCGATTGTGTCGGTGGGGCGTGGGATGGTTATCCGTATGAGCACTTCTCTTGGGATAGCACTGATGGTGGGGAGCCTGGCGCTGGGGTTGGGTGTGGGCGCCCTTGTGGCCTGGCTGGTGGCCGCTGGCCGCTCGGCCTCTGCGCAGAGCAGCGCCGAGGTGGAGGTGGTTCGCAGCCGCTCGGAGGTTGAGGGGCTGCGGCGCGAGGCTGCCACCCTCCGCGAGCAGATGTCGCAGGTGCGCCACGATGCCACCACCGCGATGCGAGAGGCGCGGGAGGATGCCGCCCGGCAAGTGGCTGCCGAGCGCGCCGAGGGCGAGGCGCGAGTTCGCGAACTTAAACAAGATCAGGAGGCCGAGCGGCAGCGTTTCGCCTCGGTGGCTGGCACCGCGCTGGAGGCCAACTCAAAGCAGTTCTTGGAACTCGCTGCACAAACCATGCGTGCCTCCACCGTCAAGAATGAGGAGGCCCTGGTTCAGCGGGAGCAGGCCATTCGGGCGCTCGTAGAGCCGCTAAGCAAATCGTTGGATAAGGTTTCGGCGCAGGTGACGGAGGCCGAATCGCAGCGGCGCGAAGGACAGTCGCGGTTGACCGAGCATCTGCGGCAGTTGGAAGCTGCCAATGCTGATCTGCGTAAGGGCACCGGCGATCTGGTCACCGCGCTGCGCAGTTCGCAGACCCGTGGGGCGTGGGGCGAGTTGCAGCTTCGGCGCGTGGTTGAGGCCGCCGGAATGCTCCGGCATGTTGATTTCACCGAACAGGACACCGTGCGCGATGGGGAGGGTAGGACTCAACGTCCAGACATGGTGGTGCGGCTCGCGGGTGGCAAGCAGGTTGTGGTGGACGCGAAGGTGGCATTCGTCGGCTATCTGGAGGCGCAGCAATCCGATGATCCGACCGTGCGGGAGGAGCGGCTGGACGCGCACGTTCGACACATGCGCAAGCACTTAGATGATCTGGCAGGCAAGCGGTATTGGGATCAGTTTGAGGCGGCGCCGGAGTTCGTGGTGATGTTCGTGCCTGCCGAGGTGTTCTTATCGGCGGCAGCCGAGCGCGACCCGGCACTGCTAGAAGATGCCGTGCGACGCAATGTGATTATCGCCACCCCGATGACCCTGGTCGCGCTGCTCCGAACCGTGGCCTTCGCGTGGCGGCAGGAAGCGCTGGCCACCGATGCCGCCGAGGTGTTGCGGGTTGGTAAGGAGTTATATGCACGGCTGGTGACCATGACCAAACACGTCACCGACACCGGTCGAAGCCTGACCCGGGCCACCGAGAGTTACAACAAGATGATCGGCTCACTCGAATCGATGGTGCTTACCAGCGCCCGTCGCATGGTGGACCTCGATGTGGTGGACGCTAAGGATGCGATAGACGAATTAAGCGGCATCGAAGAGGTGGTGCGCCCCATCACCAAGCCGGAACTGCTCGCCGCCGAGGAAGACCGCGTAGTGGCCATCGAATCTGCCCAGCACAAGGGCTAATCCTTTCTCTCGCCTTGGTTGGTTGAGTAGGGCCGCTAGGCCCGTGTCGAAACCAGCCCTGGGTTGGGTTCCGTGGTGGCGGCCGGGCGGGCGGGGTCGGCGCTCCATTGGCTCCATGAGCCGGGATATAGCGCGGCCTTGACCCCGAGGGTGGCAAGCGCGGCGATGTTGTGGGCGGCGGTTACACCACTGCCACAGTAGACACCAACCTCTGGTGTAGACGTGTCGTCTACACCGGCGTTGTAATAGATCTTTCGCAGCTCCGCCGCTGAGCGGAAGGTACCTTCGGGCGTCAAGTTGGCTGCTGTGGGCACGTTGGTTGCGCCAGGAATGTGACCTGCACGTGGGTCTATCGGTTCTATCTCGCCTCGGTAGCGTTCCGGGGCGCGCGCATCGAGCAGCACTCCGGTGCCTGACTCAGCGAGAGCGGCGGTCTCATCAGCGTCAATGATGGGCATGTGCCCTGGCGAAAGATCAACGTCACCCGGCGGCGGGATAACGTCGCCGGTCTCTATCGGGTAGTTCGCTCGTTGCCAGGAGTTGAACCCGCCATCAAGGAGGTATGCGTCCACGCCGTAGTAGTTCAGTAGCCACCAAGCGCGGGCAGCGGCCACACCGCCGCTGTCGTCATAACAAACCACCCAGGAATCCTCGGCGATTCCCCACCGCCTGGCCGCTGCCTGAAACTTGCGCGTACTAGGCAGGGGGTGACGGCCCATAGCAGGTGAGGCTGGCCCGGATAGTTCTGCCTCCAGATCGACAAACACGGCACCGGGTATGTGCCCGTTTTGATAGGGCGTACGCCCATCATAGGTCTGACCTTTAGGTGGCAGCGCCCAGCGAACGTCTAACAGCACCGGAGGTCGATACCGCGCGCCTTGCTCAACCGGCTCGGGGGGTGAGTGCAGCTCTTGCGCCGTTATCAGCACGTCGCTTCGTGGGTCTTGTTTCATTGGCTCGTTTTGTTATTGGGGGTGGAGGGTTTGAGTGGCAGTCGCATTGTGTGGGCGTCGGTGCCTTCTGGCTGGTAGTAGCGGCGACGCAGGCCGACGCGCTCAAAGCCCAGTTCTTCGTACAGGGCGATGGCTGATTCGTTGTCTACGGCCACCTCTAGCCATACCGCCTCGGCGTCAAGTGTTCGAGAGCGATCCAGAATCGCGGCCATCATCACCCGGCCAACGCCTCGGCGTTGCCAGGCAAAATCAACACCGATGGTCATCACTTGGGCCACCTCGCCGTCGAACCAAAGCCCGGCATAGCCAACTATGTGACCTCCCTCGGTTTGGTGGAAGTTACCCCGGCCAGCCCCGGTTCGGCCAACGGCTTCTGGTTCGGAAACTTCGGCGACGATATACCAGCGGCCCAGGCTAGAAAGCTCCTCGGCGAGCATTCCGTAGCTCCATGCACCGGAGCCGAACAGCACTCGCTCCATCTCCAGCACGCGGTCAAAGTCATCACGCCGCAAGGGGCGAAGACGAACGTCTACATTCGTGTTATTCATGAGACTCCTTACTGCTTCGGTTGCTTTTCGTGGATGTCGGGGCGACGCAGGTATAACGGCGTAGTCGGTTGTTCCACTCCTGCCTTAGCCCTGGCGACGGCTATGCGGGCAAGCATGGCCGGGTCTGGCACTCGTGGGGCGCCTGTGGTCAGGGGTAGTGCTCCTGGGTATAGCACGGCGCCTTCGCCCACTATCACCATCCGTGCGCCCGGCATCTCCGCATCTGATCGGAGCCATGCCGTGATTGCATCGGCGGCCTTGTCCACGGCTGGCCCGGCCACGCGCACCACCGCAGCTTGCGGGCCAACCACCAGGTAGCGCGCCCAGTAGACCTCGCGTCTACGCGCATCGCTAACGGCGAAAACCTCATCTCCGGGATGCAGACGCAGCTCGTCAACGGCCTGGGCGGCGAGAACGTCAATGCTAGGGACGCCCCAAACCGGAACGTCCAGGGCCAGGCCGAAGGTCTGGGCGGTGACCAACCCAATCCGCAGCCCGGTGAAGGGGGCCGGTCCGGTACCGACTGCGATTCCAGTTACATCGGCGCTAGTCAACCCTGCCGCGGCCAACACCTCCTCGATCATCGGTGTCAATTGTTCGGCGTGACGCCGACGCTCATTTACCGATTGCGTGGCAAGTGTCGTCCCGTCCGCAGTGACCAGGGCGACGGCGACAGCGGCTGAGGTGTCGATTGCGAGGGTAACCACGAGATCAGCCTACGGGAGACGGGGGCGACGGCTGGCCGTGAATTACCGTCGCCCAATCGGCGTCTGCCCATCGGTTACCGATTGGGCGAATGATCGCGATCCGGCGGCCGGCCTCTGGGTCGTCTCGTTCCACGTCAAAGGCGCGGCTGCCCCTATCTCGCGACATGGCAATCTCCAGGCGATCATCGGTCAGTGTCTCGGCTAATCCAGCACCCCACTCGACAACGGTTACCGAATCGTCTAGCGAGGCATCAAGGTCGAGGGCATCCAGTTCGTCAAGCCCCCCGAGCCGATAGGCGTCCACGTGTACCAGGCCCGGTCCGATTGTGCCGTCAGAGCGGGGCAGCGGCGGATGCTCGCGGGCCACGATGAATGTCGGCGAGGTCACTTGCCCGCGCACGCACAACCCGATACCGATGCCTTGGGTGAGTGTGGTCTTCCCTGCTCCCAGATCGCCGGTGAGGATCAGCAGGTCTCCGGCGCGCAGCAGGCCAGCAAGCACTGCCCCAAGCGCCCGTGTTGCCTCTGCCGAAGGTAACTCAATCCGCACTTCACTCATGACCGGATTCCTCATCGTAACCGCCAAGCTCCATAGCTTCGCTTGCTCCTACGCCCAACGGGTTCTCTTGCTTGCCACGGGTTGACGCGGTGGCGTCTGCTTCGTCCGCATAGATGCGCGGCACGCGGGAGCCGATGCGGGTGACGATCTCATAGGAGATGGTCTCGGCGGCCTCGGCCCAATCTTCGGCGCTGGGCGTGACGGCTCCGGCGGTCAGCCCATCGGTTGCTCCGAACAGCGTGACGATGCTCCCGGCCTGCTCGGCGGCATTCGGCCCAAGGTCGAGCATGAACTGATCCATGCAAACTCGCCCGGCCACCCGTAACACGCGATCACCGACAAGCACCGGCCCGCCGCTGCCGACCGAGTCGCCGGAGGCATGTCGCGGTATCCCATCGGCGTAACCGAGGGGGACGACGCCCAACCGCGTTGCCTCGGACGTGCTATACAGATGAGAGTATGAAACCCCATGCCCGGCGGGAGCCTCTTTGACCGTGGCAAGCCGCGCCTGAAGCGTCATGGCCGGGCGCAGCATAAAGCCACTGGCCGGCGTTGCCTGCGGCACCGGAGAAAACCCGTATATCGCGATGCCGGGACGCACCAGGTCGTAGTGCAATTCAGGCGCAGTGAGGGTGGCGGCCGAGTTCGCGATATGCCGCACCTCTGGATGCAATCCAGCAACTTCAAGGGCAGCGTCGGCCCAATCAAATACTTCTCGTTGCGCCTCGATGGCGGGGTGTCCCGGCTCATCGGCGTAGGCCAGATGGCTCCACAGGCCAACCACCTTGATGAAGCCTTCGGCCTGAAGCCGCGCGGCGTGCAAGGCCACCTCGGGCAATTCCGCAGGCATGATGCCGTTGCGGCCCAGGCCCGTGTCTACTAACAGGTGCACGCGGGCGGCGCGGCCCAGCGTGCGGGCGGCGTCAGCCACTCCATCGAGCGACCAAGCAGCAGAGATTGACACATCAATGTCGGCGGCAATCAGCGAACTAAATTCGATGTCGGGGGTGTGCAACCAGGTCAGGATGCGGGTGTCGGTGATTCCGGCGGCCCGCAGGGCGAGCGCCTCATCAGCCTGGGCGGTACCGAGCCAGGTAGCGCCGCCTGCCAGCGCCGCCCTGGCTGCCGGTACTAACCCGTGTCCGTAGCCATCGGCCTTAACTACGGCCATCACCTGTGCTGTTGGGGCTGCGGTCTGCAACGTTTGCACGTTATCGCGAATCGCCGTCAGATCGATGACGGCCCACGCATTTGCCCCGGTGGGAATCGAAACGCTCACGCCCGCTATTGTCCCACCTTGCGCTAGCCGTCATCCGGCGCGAGTGTCAGCGAGTCGCGGACCGCCGTCCACTCCGATAGTTGCCGCTGGGAGGTGAACTCATGGTCCTTGCCGGTGAACGGATCGGTAAAGGCGAGCGAACGGGCCAGGAGTTGCAGCGGACGGGTCGAGTCTTCCTCCTCGGGGGAACGCAGCATCGGCCAGAAGGGGTCGTGCAAAATTGGCAGGCCGAGCGAGTTCATGTGTAGCCGCAGCTGATGCGTCTTTCCGGTGCGTGGCTCCAGGCGGAACAGGCCGAGTCGGCGGGCGTCATCGTGAGCGATCAGGTCGATGCGGGATTCCGCGTTCGGCTCCCCCGGCACCTCCTGAGCCGCGATGACCCCCCGCTTCTTGATGATGCGGGAGTACACCGTAACCGGGAATGATGACATCTCCGACGAGTCGGCAGTTTCACGTCGATTCGGCAGTTCAAAGTGCCGAATCGACGTGAAACTGCCGACTCGTTGCAAGCTCGCCACCGCCTCGTAGACCTTGTGCACCCGGCGTTCCTGGAAGATGCCTTGGTAGGCTCCGCGTGCCGATGCGCGAGTGGTAAACGCGAGTACCCCGGCTGTCGGGCGGTCGAGTCGGTGGGCTGGAGAAAGTTCTGGCAGGTTGAGCGCTTGCCGCAGATGCACGAGCGCGGTTTGTGTAACCCATCGCCCGCGTGGCATCACCGAGACGAGGTGTGGCTTGTCTACGACTAAGAGGTTCTCGTCTCGATGCAGCACCCGGATGTCGGCCAGGGCGGGTACGGGCGGCTCGTTGGCGGGTGGATCGCGGTATAGCCACAGGAATCCGCGCGGCTCATAGGGCGTCGCCTCGGTGATGGGCCGGCCTAGTCCGTCTACCACCTCGCCCACCGCCACCTTTTCCCGAAGCCGCGCCTCGTCATCCGGGAAGCGCCACAGCAGGTACGCGAACGCGGTGGGCCACGCCACCTCGGAGGCATCATCGTTGTGCGGCAACACCAGACGTGTCGGGTTCAGCCCATCCCGTACGGGCAGCGGCCGATTCCTAGTCATGCCCCTGATCGTAAGCCCCCGCAGGTAAACAAGGAGAGATACGTCACTCTGCGGGAGCGGTTTCGGGGTCCTGACAAGTCCACCTGCCTATACCCATCTCCTGGGGCAAGACGAGCAGAATGAACCACACCATGGACATCAATAGCAGACGCTGCGATCGACCTGGCATGCACATCCAAACCA
>WQZL01000134.1 GCA_009780755.1 Promicromonosporaceae bacterium
CTACGCGCAGGCCACCGGCAAGGTGGGCCTAACCATCGTCACCTCTGGCCCCGGCGCCACCAACCTCGTCACCGCGCTGGCCGACGCCAACATGGACTCCGTGCCGATGGTGGCCGTCACCGGGCAGGTAGGCGCCGCCGCCATCGGCACCGACGCCTTCCAGGAGGCGGACATCGTCGGCGTCACCATGCCGATCACCAAGCATTCCTACCTGGTCAAAGACCCAGCCGAGATTCCCCACGCCATCGCTGAGGCATTCCACATCGCCACCACCGGTCGCCCCGGCCCGGTACTCGTGGATATCGCCAAGACGGCCCTGGCCGCCCAAACCACCTTCATCTGGCCGCCGGAGATTCGCCTGCCCGGCTACCACCCTGTCACCAAGCCGCACAACAAGCAGATTCGGGAGGCTGCCAAGCTGCTTGCCGCCGCGCGTCGCCCCGTTCTCATGGTGGGTGGCGGTGTTATCCGCGCCGGAGCCTGGGATCAGCTGCGTAAGCTCGTCGATCTCTCCGGGGCGCCGGTCACCACCACGCTGATGGCCCACGGCGCCCTGCCCGACACCCATCCGCAGCATCTAGGTATGCCCGGTATGCACGGCACCGTCGCCGCCGTCACCTCACTACAGAAGGCCGACCTGATTGTCGCGCTTGGCTGTCGCTTCGATGATCGAGTAACCGGCCTGCTGTCCAGCTTCGCGCCGCATGCCGCCGTCATTCATGCGGACATCGATCCCGCCGAGATTGGCAAAAACGTGCCGGTAGACGTGCCTATCGTCGGCGATCTGCGCGAAGTGCTTACCGCGCTCGTGCCCGCCTTGGCCGAGGAGCATGAGAAGAACGGCCCGCCTGACCTGGCCGGATGGTGGCACCAGATCAACACCTGGCGTAAGGACTATCCGCTCGGCTGGGATCAGCCGGACGATGGCCTGCTTTCACCACAGGCCGTGATCCAGCGTATCGGTGAGATAAACGGTCCAGATGCGGTGATTGTCTCCGGGGTTGGCCAGCACCAGATGTGGGCCTCGCAGTTCATCAATCACGAAAAGCCGCGCACCTGGATCAACTCCGGAGGTCTGGGCACTATGGGCTATGCCGTGCCCGCCGCGATGGGTGCCAAGGTGGGCCGTCCCGATGCGAACGTGTGGGCCATCGACGGCGACGGCTGCTTCCAGATGACTAACCAGGAGCTTGCCACCTGCGTCCTCAACGACATCCCCATCAAGGTTGCCATCATCAACAATGGCGTACTCGGTATGGTGCGTCAGTGGCAGACGCTGTTCTTCAACGAGCGATATTCCAACACGTTCCTAAACACCGGTCACGGCTCGCGCCGCGTGCCCGACTTTGTGAAGCTAGCCGAGGCGTACGGCGCCGTCGGCCTGCGCGCAGATACGCCTGCCGATGTGGATGCCACCATCAGACAAGCCAACGAGATCGATGACCGGCCCGTGGTGGTTGATTTCACAGTCTCCGACAAGGCTCTCGTCTGGCCGATGGTGGCTGCCGGGGTCAGCAATGACAAGATTCAGTACGCTCGCGGGCTAAGCCCCATATTCGACCGGGAGGACTGACATGAGCCGCCACACCCTATCCGTGCTAGTTGAGAATAAGCCCGGTGTGCTGGCCCGCGTTGCTGGCCTGTTCGCTCGCCGAGCCTTCAACATTCACTCCCTGGCCGTGGGCACCACCGAACACGACGAGGTTTCTCGGATAACCCTCGTCGTCGATGTCGATAACTCCCCACTGGAACAGGTGATTAAGCAGCTGAACAAGCTGGTGCACGTCATCAAGATCGTCGAACTCGACCGGGATGCCTCGGTGCTGCGCAAGCTGCTCTTGGTAAAGGTGCGTGCCGACCAGCAAACCCGCTCCGGCGTACTCGAAGTGGTCAACCTGTTCCGCGCCCATGTTGTCGATGTCGGCCCCGACGCCGTGGTGATCGAAGCGATTGGCCCCAATGCCAAGCTAGAGGCTCTGCTTGCCGCCCTGGAACCATACGGGGTGCGCGAGATAGTCCAATCCGGCACCATCGCCATCGGGCGCGGACCGCGCTCCATCGTGGATGGCGCTCTGCCCAAAACACCTCGCCCCACCGGTTAGACCCGCCGAAACCAAGGGACGCAACCCGCTGTGGTTTCGACACAACTCTCCTTCGTCGGGCCTGCTCAACCACTCGTTTCTTCCCGGATGGTTGAGTAGCGAGCGAAGCGAGCGTGTCGAAACCACAGGAACTAGAACCCAACACACAAAAGGAAACCCCGAGATGACTGAACTGTTTTACGACCAGGACGCTGACCTCGCGTTGATCCAGGGCAAGCAGGTGGCTGTTATTGGCTACGGTTCCCAAGGTCACGCCCACGCCCTGAACCTGCGCGATTCGGGGGTCAGCGTGCGCATCGGCGCTCGCCCCGGCGCCTCCTTCGACAAGGCCGTGGCCGCTGGGTTTGAGGTGCTGCCTGTTCGGGAGGCCGCCAATGGCGCCGACGTTGTGGTGCTGCTCGCTCCCGACCAGCATCAGCGGCACATCTGGGCAAACGACATCGCCCCGGTAATCAAGCCCGGCGCGGCCCTGGTGTTCGGCCACGGCTTCAACATTCGTTTCGGCTACATCACCCCACCGGAAAACATCGACGTGATTATGGTGGCTCCCAAGGCACCGGGACATACCGTGCGCCGCGAGTACGTGGCCGGGCGCGGCATTCCCGACATCATCGCGGTTGAACAGGATTACTCCGGCCAGGCATGGAGTCTCGCGCTGGCCTACGCCAAGGCCATCGGCGGTACCCGCGCTGGCGTCATCAAGACCACCTTCACCGAGGAGGCCGAAACCGATCTATTCGGGGAGCAGGCCGTACTGTGCGGCGGTGTCTCCCACTTAGTGCAGGCCGGGTTCGAGGTGCTGACCGAGGCGGGCTACCAGCCAGAGATCGCCTACTTCGAGGTGTTGCATGAACTAAAACTGATTGTGGACCTCATGTGGGAGGGCGGCATCGCCAAACAGCGGTGGAGCGTTTCGGACACCGCCGAATACGGCGATTACGTGGCCGGACCACGCATCGTGACGCCGGAGGTGAAGAACGCCATGAAGGAACTGCTCACCGAAATCAAGGATGGCACCTTCGCTAGCCGCTTCATTGCCGATCAGGATGGGGGCGGCGCGGAGTTTACGGCTTTGCGTGCCGCCGAGGCGGCACACCCCATCGAAACCACCGGCAAGGCGCTGCGCAGCCACTTCTCCTGGCAACAACCCGACGCTGATTTCAAGGATGCTTAACCCAAGCGCTCTAATCGCACCGTGAACTGAATGCCCGTGGGGTGTTAGTCGATAAGATCAGCGGTGGGATTCCATTGGCAGGAACGAACTTGATCGTCTCCGAACCATAGTTCTGTGCCGTCAGGAAAAATGTAACGCGTGGCTAGGTTACGCAGGTACTCACCTCGCTCGTCTTGGGTGAATCCTGCCATTCTCTCTTCTAGTTCGTACCAGGGAATTGTCTCGTCATATCGTTCGAGGATTTCGAGATATTCGCGTCCGGTAAAACCTTGTGGAGCAAATCCGTGGCGTACCAGACACTCGGCAAGCGCATCGTACCGCGTAGCATCATCAAGGTTATGCGGGTTGGTTTCTTGAAGGTACCAAAGCATGTCGATTTCGCCGATCCACTTATTCTCACACTCTCGCATGACCTCCCAGGGGCCAGGGGCCATGAAGTCAAAATCAATATCGTCGTCGCTTATACCTGTTCCATATCCATCCGCCCATTCCTGCCAGAAGACCGGAATGCCCCCCTCTGCCAAGCATGTGGTATATCGGTACTTTGCCTCGCGATGTTCGTGGCGTTCGAGGGTGCCGTCGGCCAAGATTTCCCGTATAAAATCGCTCGTAGCGGCGGCATAGGCAGCCGCAATCTCGGCAGCCCAAGGGTTCTCTATACCTTCCGTACCAGCGTGGACTGCGGCCGTTGGCTCCGACTCGTCTATCGGCGACATCGCCGGCTCGGCACTGCAACCCGACACCGCCAACAACCCGAAGACCGTTGTGGCAACCATGATTACCTGTCTGACCTGCATCTTAACCCTCCTGAAGCTCAACCTACCCCCACCATAAACTGGATGCCCGTGGGGTGTTAGTCGATAAGATCGGCGATTGGATTCCATTGGCAGGAATGGACTTGATCGTCTCCGAACCATAGTTCTGTGCCGTCAGGAAAAATGTAACGCGTGGCTAGGTTGCGTATGTATTCGTCCTGTTCTTCTATCGTGAGTCCTGCCATTCGTTCTTCCAGCTCACTCCAAAGAATTTCCTCGCCGTATCGCTCAATGATTTCGAGATACTCGCGTCCGGTAAAACCTTGTGGAGCAAATCCGTGGCGTACCAGACACTCTGCAAGCGCATCGTACCGCGCAGCATCATCAAGGTTATGCGGGTTGGTTTCTTGAAGGTACCAAAGCATGTCGATTTCGCCGATCCACTTATCCTCACACTCTCGCATGACCACCCAGGCATCACGAGCCATGAAGTCAAAATCGCGGTCATTTAGACCCGTTCCATATCCATCCGCCCATTCCTGCCAGTAGACCGGGAAGCCTCCGGCAGCCAAGCATGCGGTGTATCGGTATTTTGCCTCGCGATGTTCGTGGCGTTCGAGGGTGCCGTCGGCCAAAATTGCCCGCACAAAATCGCTCGTAGCGGCGGCATAGGCAGCCGCAATCTCGGCAGCCCAAGGGTTCTCCGCACCTTCCACATCAGCGCTGGCTACAGCCGCCAGCCCCGGCTCGTCTATCGGCGACATCGTCGGCTCGGCGCTGCAACCCGACACCGCCAACAACCCGAAGACCGTTGTGGCGACCATGACTACTTGTCTGACCTGCATCTTAACCCTCCTGAAGCTCGCCTGAAGCGAGTAGGCGACCCTGCCAACATCACCCCGCAATCATAAGGAATCACGTCAAGGCTTCGCCACACCACAACACTTGTCTTCCTAGTTCAAGGTACCTAGCGATACACAGAAACGCACCCGGACTGAGCGCACAATGCCAGATAGGCATCGTCTAATAGTCCATGCTCTGGCCTGCGAAAACAATTGTCTGCCAGTCTCCATCGAGCTCTGTCACGAGTCAGTTCCGAGGGCACGGCTGCTGACTCCGGGAATTACTTAAACGCCGCATGACTAGTGATGACTCGCGCCTCTCTATCTAGCAAGTCGCGCCAGCACGATAGCTTTTAGACGTGACTCCATGCCAGAGTGCGCACCACTCCCGCTTGACGAGTCGGGTGGGAGTGAACCCTTGTCGATCACTACCGTTAGGAGCAAAACCATGAAGAGACTGGCAGAGCGCAAGCTTGGCAGACTGATTCTCGCGGCAGGTATCGTCGGTGGACTTGTGTTGGGCATCGCAGGGCCGGCCAACGCAAGCACCATCGCTCACTGGCCCGGCATGTGCCGTGATTTCAAAAACTAGGAAGTCAACTGTGCGTGGCTTCGACCTGGTCGTTGCGCTCCCTGCTCAACCAGCGGAGTTGAGGAGCCTTAACTCTCCGAGGCGAGCATAAACGGAGAGGACGGGGGTAGATGCCCGGATTAGGCTTGCGGCATGGACTGGATCGAACGCATGAACGCAGCCGTCGCTTATCTTGAAGAGCGGCTGACCGAGGAGATCGACGTTGCGGAGGTGGCCAAGATCGCCTACTGCTCGCCGTATCACTTTCAGCGCATTTTCGCCTGCATGACCTCCACCACGGTGGCTGAGTACCTGCGGCGGCGGCGCATGTCGCTAGCCGTGGCCGACCTGCGCGAACCAGGCGCGCGGGTGATCGACGTGGCGACCAAGTACGGTTACAACTCACCCACCGCCTTCAATCGCGCCTTCCAGAGCGTGCATGGCGTCGCGCCCTCGCTGGTGCGATTCGACGGAGTGGCGGTCAAGTCGTATCCGCCAATCAGTTTCACGGTGACCATCACCGGTCGCGAAGCGCTGGAATACCGCATCGAAGAAAGCGCCCCGTTCCGGGTGGTTGGCGTCTCCATCTCGGCGGAGATGGATGAGGATTCTGGCCAGAACATCCTACAACTGTGGCAGGTAGCTGAAGATAACGGCACTATCGCCCGCCTTAGAGCCATGAACGACGGCCAGCCTGCCGGGCTGCTTAGCGTAATGGTGCCAGAACCTGACGGCGGTTTCCAAACGTGGCGTTATATTCTGGCGGTGGCCAGCAGCGAGACGAATATCGACGGGCTAGAGGAGTACACCATCGAGGCGTACACCTGGGCCGTGTTCGGCTGTAACGATGGCAGCGTGGAGGCCAGGGGCAACCTGTGGGAGCGAATCTTCAACGAATGGCTGCCCACCTCCGGCTATGAATATGCCGATGGCCCCGATATGGAGGTATACCAGGAGCCGCCGGCCCTGGAGCGCGGGCGCTTCGAGGTACGCATCCCCGTGCGCAAGGCCGAAACGCGGCGATGAAACAAAGACACTGCCTCGCGCTGACGGCGTTCTTCTGCGCGCTTTCGATGCGCGCTTACCGTGGAGGGCCGCGCTGAGGCAATAGCCTTATGTCCATGACGCGCAAACTCGACCTGGCAGTGATCGCGGGCGACGGTATCGGCCCAGAGGTGATCGAGCAAGGGTTACTGGTACTCGATGCCGCGCTAGCTGGCACCGACGTATCCATAGCCAAGACAGAATACGACCTCGGCGCCCGCCGCTGGCACGCCACCGGCGAAACGCTTTCCGAGGAGTCTCTAGCCGCACTGAAGACGCATGACGCGATTCTGCTCGGCGCCATTGGCGACCCAAGCGTGCCATCGGGAGTGATCGAGCGCGGGATGCTGCTGCGGCTGCGGTTCGCCCTCGACCACTATGTGAATCTGCGGCCCGCAAAACTGTACCGGGGGGTGAAGTCGCCACTGGCTAACCCCGGCGAGATTGACTTTGTGGTGGTACGCGAGGGCACGGAG
>WQZL01000135.1 GCA_009780755.1 Promicromonosporaceae bacterium
CAGCCCGATTTGTGGCGCGGGTGAGGCGCCCCGCCTCATCCCGTTCGATCTCATCGTGGGCCACCGAGCCGCGGCGACGAGCGGTGGCGAAACCATCGCCGATCTCGACCCCCTTGATCGCCTGAATACCCATAAGCGCCCCGGCCAGGCGGGCGTCGAGGCGGCGGTCACCGGAGACGTGGCTGCCCAGGCCGGGCGGTAGCCCGTAGGCCAGCACCTCGACTACGCCGCCGAGGGTGTCACCTGCTTGCCTGGCCTCATCGATCTCGGTCACCATCGCAGCCGAGCGCTCTGGGTCGAGGCAGCGCACCGGGTCGGCGTCGAGGTACGCCACGTCCTCTGGCCTCGGCTGGTTGGGCAGGCCACCGGCAACCAGGTCTATGCCCACCTCGCCGATTGCCACTACATGCGAGACGAGCCGCACCCCAAGCGCCTGCGCTAAAAACTCGGCGGCGGCGCAACCCAGGGCGACACGGGCGGCGGTCTCCCGGGCGGAGGCGCGTTCCAGCACCGGGCGGGCGTCGGCGAACCCGTACTTAATCATGCCGGTGAGATCGGCATGGCCGGGGCGAGGACGGGTAAGCGGCTTGTTGCGAGCCACCTCACGGCTGTCACCGGTACCGGCATCTACCTGTAACACCTCAACGGGCACCGGGTCGGGAGACATCACGTCTCGCCATTTGGGCCATTCGGAGTTGGCGATCTCAATGGCCAGCGGGCCGCCTTGGGTGCGCCCGTGGCGCAGGCCACCGAGTACCCGCACCTCATCTTGCTCAAAGCTCATACGCGCGCCGCGCCCGTAACCGAGGCGGCGGCGGGCGAGCGCGGCCAACAGGTCGGCCGTGGTTAATTCGATCCCGGCGGGCAGACCCTCGATCACCCCGACCAAGGCCGGTCCGTGCGACTCTCCCGATGTCATCCAACGCAACATGGCCTCGATTCTTCCACGTAGATGAGAACACCGATCACGACTTAGGGTTGAGGCATGACTTTGGAGAGGCAGTACCGACCAGGAATCTCCCCGTCGCGGGCCGGGGATTTCATGCAGTGTCCGCTGCTTTTCCGGTTTCGTACCATCGACCGGCTGCCGGAGCCGCCGTCGTCGGCTGCCGCTCGCGGAACCTTGGTTCACGCAGTGTTGGAGCGGTTGTATGAGACTCCACTCGGCCAGCGCACCCGCGATAAGGCCGCTGGCCTGCTTCCCGAAGAGTGGGATCGGCTGTTGGCGGCCGATCCGCGTCTGGCGCAGCTATTCCTCCCCGGCGGAGATGCCAACGAGACGCAGGACGAGTGGCTCGCCGGAGCCGGTCGGCTGCTCGGCACATATTTCACCCTGGAGGATCCCAATCGGCTGCAACCCGAGGCCACCGAACTGTGGGTGGAACACCAACTGGCCGATGGGCCGCTGCTGCGCGGCGTGGTCGACCGGCTTGACGTGGCCCCCGATGGCGCGCTGCGCATTGTCGATTACAAAACCGGCCGGTCGCCCCATCCCGGCTACGAGGGTGCGGCGCTGTTCCAGATGCGGTTTTATGGGCTGGTTATCTGGCGTGAGCGCGATGTACTACCCAAGATGCTGCAACTGGTTTATCTCGGCGATGGGCAAATCCTGCGGGCCGAACCATCCGAGCGTGACCTGGGCAATACCGAACAGCGGGTGCGCGCCCTGTGGGATGGCATCACCGCTGCTGGCCGTTCCGGCAACTTCCCCCCTCGAAAGTCGAAGCTGTGCAATTGGTGTGCCCATCAGGTTATCTGCCCGCTCTTTGGTGGCACGCCCCCGACCTTCGACGCAAACCTGGCCGCCGAACGCCTCGGGCTTCTTTAGCCCACCCACCCCATCGAGGTGGTTTCGACACGCGCGCGCCTCGCTACTCAACCAGCCGGTGTCGGGTGGTTGAGCCGGTGTTGCTTAGTCGCCTGGCCGGATTCCGAGCGTAAGCACCTCACCGGCGGCAATGCGGGCGAGCGTGGTCAAGCCCACCAGTTCCAACGTTCTGGCGCGCGACAGTTCTGAGTGTTCGGGCAGCGGTACGTGTGATTGGACACCAAGCACCCGCGCTCCGGCGGTCAGTGCCGAGGTGATGCCTGGGGGAGAATCTTCAATGGCGATACATCGCTCTATTGGCACGTCAAGCAGGCGAGCAGCTCTGAGGTATGGCTCTGGGTGTGGTTTGCCGTTGGTTACCTCATCGCCGGTCACTACCGCAGTGAGTGCCCCGTCTGACTGCGCCACCACGATGTCAGCGAACGAGCGATATGAGGCGGTCACTAGCGCGCAGGGCACACCCGCTGCGGCCAGCGCGACCAGCAGCTCTCGCGCTCCCGGCATCCAGGGTGTCCGCTCCCGCGTCTTGGCCTCCACCTGTTGCAGCAACGCGGCGATGATCTCCGCTACCGGCAGGTCTACGCCGGCCCGTTGCAGAATTTCTGCAGATTTGGGCAGCGAGTTGCCCACCATGTCTAGCCCCTGCTGCGTGGACCAGGTGCCGCCGAAGCGTTCGACTAGCTCGGTCTCGGCCACCATCCAGTACGGCTCGGAGTCGATCAGGGTTCCGTCCATGTCCCACAGCACGGCGTCAGGTAGTTGCAGCACGGTTAGAGCCTAATGCCGAGCAGGGCGTCGATGGCCTCGGCTACCGCTTGGGCGGCGGCGGGGCCACCAGGGGCGCAGCTTTGTAGGGCGGCCCACTCGTCCACCAAGGACAGCGCCCGAGGCGCGTTCAGATCGTCGGCTAGCGCGGCACGCACACCAGCGACCACCCGGTCGGCCACGCCGCCGTCAAGCCCGGTGGCTCGGTGGGCCTCTGCCACGCCCTGCCGCCAGACAGCCAGGCATTCAACGCCTCTGGCCAGATCGGCGTCCGTCCACTCCCACTCCTCGCGGTAGTGGTGGAACAGCAGTGCGAGCCGAATGGCCATCGGGTCTACCCCATCGGCCAGTAGCCTAGAAACAAAGACGAGGTTGCCGCGCGATTTGCTCATCTTTTCGCCCTGGTAGGCGACCAACCCGGCGTGCATATGCGTGCGGGCAGCCCCGCCTCCGATTAGGCGGGCGTGAGACGACGACATTTCGTGGTGCGGGAAGCGCAGGTCGGTGCCTCCGCCCTGAATGTCAAAGGGCAGGCCGAGGGCATCGCGGGCGATCACGGCGCATTCGATATGCCAGCCGGGTCGGCCCCGACCGAGCTGGCCGCCCTCCCAGGAGGGATCGCCGGGGCGTTCGGCTCGCCAGAGGGCCGGATCGAGGGGGTGACGCTTGCCAGGCCGCTCCGGGTCGCCGCCACGCTCCCCGAACAGGGCGAGCGTCGCCGGATCGGACGCGGCTAGGCCCGCCACCGTGCCAAACCAGGGGTCGGCACTCAAATCCGCGTACACATCGCCATCTACCCAGTACGCCTCGCCGCGGGCCAGCATCCCCGCCACCGCCGCCACCACGTCCGGGATTATCGCCACCACCGATACCCAGGCGTTGGGCGGCAGCATCCGCAACGCGGTCATATCCGCGCGGAACAACTCCGTCTGCTCGCGGGCAAGCTCGCGCCAATCGACACCCGTGGCCGCCGCCCGCTCCAGCAACGGATCGTCCACGTCGGTGATATTAGAGGCATAGGTGACCTGCTTTCCCGCGTCCAGCCAGGCCCGCTGTAGTAGGTCAAAGGCCAGGTAGGTGTTGGCGTGGCCCAGATGGGTGGCGTCATAGGGCGTGATGCCGCAGGCGTATAGGGTCGCGATTGATCCTGGCGCGGCCTCCACCAGCGTCCCGGTTGCTGAATCGAATACCCGCACCGGGGCGAGGTTCGCGGCCACAGGCAACGCGGGAATGTTGGGGGCGGGCCAGGTTCTCATGTTGCGGTTAACACTCCAGTCAGCAGCAGGGTGGCGATGAGCGCGGCCAAAGCCAGGCGATACCAGATGAACACCGTGATTCGGTGCTTGGCCACGAAGCGCAGCAGCCAGGCGATGGCCGCAACCGAGACCAGGAACGCGATGGCCGTCGCGACGATGGTTGGAACCCAGCCTACATAGGTGGCAATGTTCCCATACTCGCTGATTGCTTGGAACGCGCCGGCACCCAGCAGGGAGGGGATGGCCATCAGGAACGAAAGTCGCGTCGCGGTAACTCGATCCAGGCCACGGAACAGACCGGCCGAGATGGTAGCCCCCGACCGGGAGACGCCAGGAATCAGGGCGAGGCACTGCACGATGCCCAGTACCAGGGCATCACCCATGTTCAACTCGTCCGCATCGCGCTCCTGCCGCGCAACCCGCTCGGCGAGCCACATCACCAGCGACCAGCCGATCAGCGCCGCCACTACCACCCACAGGTTGCGCAGCGACCCGGAGATGAAGCCGCGAAGGGCGAAGCCGATCAGGCCAATGGGCAGCGAGCCGACGATGACCACCCAGGCCGCGCGATAGTCCGCTCCCCGCTGCTCGGCATCGCCTAGCCCGCGCGTCCAGGCGCAAAACAGCCGCCAGATGTCGCGCCAGAAGAAGCCGATCACCGCGAAGATAGACCCCACTTGGATCAAGGCGGTGAACGCGGTAACCCCGTAGTTGTCGATCTCGTAGCCCAGCAGCGCCGAGACCGCGGTCAGGTGAGCGGTAGAAGAGATAGGGAGGAATTCGGTTATGCCCTGAACGATGCCCAAGACGATTGCTTCCCAGTAGTTCACGAGCGTCCACCCTAACCTAGTAACCTCGACCTGTGAGACAAACACGGGTTGGCGAAACGGGCCTGCAAGTATCGACCCTCGGACTGGGCACTATGACGTGGGGGCGAGGTACGGATGTGCCCGGCGCCACGAAACAGTTGAACATGTTCTTAGATGCTGGTGGCACGCTCGTAGAGGCGTCGAGCGCCTACGGGGACTGGAATGCCCAGCTGATCCTGGGTGACTTGTTGCGCGGGGGCGCCCCGCGTGAGGAGATTGTGTTGGCCGTCACCGGTGGCCCGGATGCCTCCCGACGTGGCCTGCTGGCCGATCTGGACGGCTCCTTGGAGCGGCTCGGCACCGATCATGTGGATCTGTTCTTGGTGGGTTGCCCCGATCCGGGGACGCCGCTGACGGAGACCGTCGGAGCGTTGCGGCATGCCGTCACTTCCGGGCGAACGCGGTATGTGGGGTTGTCCAATCATCCCGGTTGGGCGCTGGCCCGCGTCGCCTCGCTGCTCCAGGCACAGCCCGGAGATGTCGGCCTAACCGCGCAGGGCGTCGAGTATTCCCTGCTCCAACGGGGGGCCGAGCGCGAGGTGCAGCCTGCGGCCTTGGCGCTTGGCGCCGGGCTTCTCGCCTGGTCTCCGCAGGGGCGCGGCGTACTTACCGGTAAGTATCGGCACACCATCCCCACCGATTCTCGGGCCGCTTCCTCCCAGTTCGCTCGTTTTGTTGACCCCTATCTGACCGGGGCCTCGCTACGTGTTGTCGAGGCGGTGGCCACTGCCTCCAGCGGGCTGGGACGGGCTTGTGGCGAGGTGGCGTTGGCCTGGCTGCTGGCGCGGCCCGGCCTGGCGGCGGCGGTGGTGGGCGCTCGCACCCCGGCTCAGCTCAAACAGTCGTTAGCGGCGGCGGAGCTAGTTTTACCTGCCGAGGTTCACGCGGCGCTCGATGACGTTTCCGCCATCGAGATCGGCTACCCCGAGCGCTGGTGAGGCTTAGTCGTCAACCTCGTCGAAGTCATCGTCATCGTCTTCCTCTTCTTCGAGGACGAACGGGGTGACCTCGCCGTAGGCGGTAGCCAGGGCGTCGTCGTAGACCTCAAAGGCGTCGGCGAGTACGTCGTAGGCATCGTCAACCCTGGGGTCATCGTCGCTTTGGCGGGTCGAGATGGCTCCGAAATGTGCTTCGAGCGCGGCAACGAGGCGGTCGAGTGCGGCACGCGGGTCAGCGGTCATGAGCTGACGTTATCACGCCTAGCACCTTCTATGTTCAGCAGGTGGCCAGCAGGCGGTCCAAAACGCGGGTGCCGAACCGGAGGGCATCGATTGGCACCCGTTCGTCTACCCCGTGGAAGAGGCCCACAAAGTCGAGGTCGGCGGGCAACTTTAGGGGTGCGAAACCATAGCCGGTAATGCCCAGGCGAGCGAGCGATTTGTTGTCGGTGCCGCCCGAGAGCGTGTATGGCAGCACCGGGACGCCGGGGTCTTCCGCCTGTAGGGCATCAACCATCGCGTCAACCAGGTTGCCCGCGAAGGGCACCTCTAGGGCGATGTCCTCATGAATCGACTCGATGCGAACGTCGGAGCCGACCAGCTCGTAGATGGTGGCCATCCCGTCCGCCTCGTGACCAGGGAGTAGACGTACGTCTACCTCAGCGGTGGCGCTGCCGGGAATCACATTGGTCTTGTATCCGGCGGCTAACCGGGAGGGGTTCGATGTGTGGCGGGTGGTTGCCTTCACGAAGGGGGCGGCCGTGCCGAGGGCTGCGATAAGCGCATCCACGGTGTGAGGATCGGCGGCGTCGAAGGGCAGGCCGGTCAGGTCGGCGACGCCGCGCAGCAACAGCTCGACGGTGGGGGTGAGTTGCTGGGGCCACGCAAAGGCGCCGATGCGGGCAACCGCCTGGGCCAGCGCGGTGACGGCATTGTCGGGGTTGATAACGGAGCCATGCCCGGCCCGGCCATCGGCGATGAGGCGCAGCCAGGCAATGCCCTTCTCTGCCGTTTGCAGCAGGTAGGCCCGCTGCCCACCGATATGCACGGAGTAGCCGCCCACCTCGCTGATCGCCTCGGTGGCGCCCTCGAACAGCTCGGGACGATGCTGCACGGCCCACCCCGCGCCATGAACTCCCCCGGCCTCCTCGTCGGCAAACATTGCGACGATTACATCGCGGGCGGGCTTACGGCCCTCGCGCTGGTAGGCGCGCACCACAGAAAGGATCATGGCATCCATATCCTTCATGTCCACCGCGCCGCG
>WQZL01000136.1 GCA_009780755.1 Promicromonosporaceae bacterium
CAACAAGTACGCGGATGGGGGTCATGAGTTGTTCCTTAATTCACGCCATGCTGGGCTGTATTTGGTTGGCAGGGTGATGGTTACCGAGGTGCCGCGGTTTCCGGCTGCGGGTTGCACGTTGACGGTGCCGCCGACGGCGGCCACCCGTTCGCGCATCCCGGCTAGGCCATAGCCCTCACTTCCAGGGGAGGAGATGCCCCGGCCATCATCTGCCACCACCAGGGTTATGGATGGAGTGTCGTCGCGCCGATACCGCAGCGCGATGGAGACGGCGTTGGCATCCGCGTGGCGACGCACATTGCTCAGTGCCTCTTGCGCGGCCCGCAGCAGCACCACGTCAAAGGAGGCGGGCAGTGCGGGCAACTCATCGATACCGACGGTGATGGTAATGCCGGTCTCATCGGCCCAGCGCTCAGCTAGTCGCCGCAGCGCATCGGGGAGCGAGGCATCCTGTAGCGGCACCGGCGCAAACGCCGCCACTAACGAACGCGCCTCGGCCAGATTCTCGCGGGCCGTGGTCTGCATCACGGCCAGGCGCTTACGGGCGCCCGCTATGTCGCCATCGACCAGGGCATCGTCGGCCACCTGGGAGAGAGTCACCACCGACATGAACCCCTGGGCCAGCGTGTCGTGAATCTCGCGAGCCAACCGCTCGCGTTCGGCGGTGACCCCGGCCGCGTGTTGCTGCAAAGCCAGTTGTTCCTGAGCGTCGCGCAGCTGGTCGACAATGTTTGCGTTCTGCTCGGCGTCAATGGTGGTCTTAACCACCCACAGGCCGATCCCGATGGAGAACAACATCGTGATGCCGACATCGGGCAGCAGTCGCATTAGGGCGTCGAACTCCCAATCGAAGCGGCTCCAAGTGGCAACCGTGGTCAGCGCCGCGAGGGTGATTACTAGGACGATCCCATCGCGTAGCGGACGATCACTGACCGTATCGCAGAGCATCCAGCAATGCGTGTACGCCACGAATAGCAGCATCATGCCCCAAGGGGCAGTGGCGGCGATCAGGGTAGTCAGGGCAAACAGGATCACTAGGTAGGCGAGCGCGCGTTTGTAGCCACGAGTGCAATTGTCGGCGGCGACCGCTGCCGCGCCAATCAGCCGATAGGTCACCGCGATGCCCGCCGTCGCGGCCAGGGTGATGCCTGCCCTTGCTCCATCCGTTACGTTCAGCAGTGTTATCGCTGCGAAGAACGCCAGCCCAAGATAGGTAGCGGCATCCCACCAGTTGGTGAAGCGGGAGAAGCGGTCATTGGGCCTGATCGCCTCGGGAATATGCGCCGTGACCTCGGAAGCGGCGATGCCGCCGACGCGAGGGGTACTCACATCGGCAGCATCGGGAAGGTTGGTCATGAGGGTAAGAATCTCATCCATCAGCCTTGGAACGCCACTTAAAGGTGCGCATCGTAACCGCGAGGGCCAATACGAACCAGACAACCAGGATGATCGCGGTCAGGCCCGTCTGCCAGGACTCGCCGGTCTCGGCCACCACGAACTGCTCCGGCCAGAAGATGGAGCGCATGCCCAGGGCCATCCAGCGCAGGGGGAAGACATTGGCGATGTATTGGCCAACTTCGGGCATCTCGCCGAAGGGAAGGAAGAACACGCCGGAGATGAACTGCAAAATCAGGGCTACGGCCGGCACGAAGGCGTTGGCGGCCTTGGCGGAGCGCATCAGCCCGGAGAACGCGATGCCGCCGACGGTGCCGACGGCCAGCGAAAGCACGACCAACCAGGCAAAACGCAGCCACAGGGTTGGCTCGGTGGGCAGGGTCACGTCGAAGGCGAGTACGGCCACGGCCAGCAGAATCACAAGCTGTACTACGGCGGTGGTCAGCACCATGCCAACCTTGCCCATGATGTAAGCGGCGGGCGACAGCGGGGTCACCGAGAGGCGTCGTAGCGTGCCGTATTCACGCTCGGTCACGACATCGGCGGCCACCGTTTGGAAGGAGGCATTAAGCAGGCCGGTGGCGATCATGCCCGGCAGGAACACTTGGCCAAAGGTGGCGGTGAAGTCGGTGCCCATGTTCACCGTGTCGCCCATCACAAAGTTGAAGATGACGAACATGAACGTCGGGTAGGCGAGAATCCAGATCCAGGCTTCCTTGCTGCGCAGGAAGGTCTTCATTTCGACAACAAAGCGAGTGCTGGTCATCGAGGCCAGCGACGGGAAGGAGCCGCCGGTTTTGGTGGCTGGGGTTAGATCGAGGGTAGTCATTTGCTCTTAGTCCTAAGTTTAGTCTGGGTAAGGCCGGTTACTTCGCGGCACCGATGAGGTCGAGGTAGACGTCCTCAAGGCTGGGGTTGACGATGTTGATGCCGGCGATCTCGCCGTTCGCGCCCGCATGAGTGGCGGTAAGCGCAGTAATCAGCGCGGTGGGGTTGTCGGTGCGCTGCTCCCGCTGCACGCCGTTCTCGATCCACTTGACGATGGGAGTGCGGGCCTCGGGGCCACCCAGCTCGGACGGAGTGGCCAGGGCGACCACCTTTCCATCCTTGATTACCGCCATGCGGTCGGCCAGCGCGTCGGCTTCATCCAGATAGTGGGTGGTCAGCACGATGGTGACGCCAGCGGTGTTCAGGCTGCGAACCAACTTCCAGAACTCGCGGCGCACCTCGGGATCGAATCCAGTGGTCGGCTCATCTAGGAACAACACCTCCGGGTTACCGATGATGCCAAGCGCCACATCCATGCGGCGACGCTGGCCACCGGAGAGGCCGCGCACGCGGGCGTCTGCCTTCTCTTCGAGGGAGACGGCCGTGATGACCTGCTCAACGTCCAGGGGGTTGGGGTAGTAGGTGGCGGTGGCGGTAATCATCTCAGCTACGGTTAGGTCGGCGATATCGCGCGAGTCCTGCATCACCACGCCAATACGGGCACGCCAGTTCTTATCGGCCTTGCCAGGGTCGGTGCCCAGTACGGTCACCTCGCCGGCGTCACGGACGCGCAAGCCTTCGAGGATTTCCACGGTGGTGGACTTGCCGGCGCCATTGGGGCCAAGGATGGCGAAGATTTCGCCGCGGAAGATGTCAAGGTCGAGACCATCGACGGCCTGCTTGGCGCCATACGCCTTGCGCAGCCCGCGAACGCTCACGGCCAGTTCTGTTTGTGGTGTGTTTGTCATGACTACTACTTTGCCCGCCCGCGCCCCGCTTCCGCGACAAGCACACGGCTTAACTTCGCGTCCACCAAACGGTTGACCCCATAGTCAGCGAGATCGTTATTTTGGGCTGAGATCGTTAACTTCCGCATGCGTAAAGTGACGATCTCAGCCCAAAATAACGATCTCACGGGGTGGGAGGAGTGGTTAGACCGTTACCGTTTGGAAGGCTGCCGCTTTAAGCAGGCGGTTTCGGACGGCGCGGCTGATGCCGGTCTCGTCGAGGGGGCAGCGGGCGTAGATGTGGGTTACGTCGGGGGTGTCTAGCGTGCGCAGGGCGTCGAACAGCCCCCGAGCCAGCGTTGCCGGGTCGGTGAGCGAGCCGTATGTGACGACGCGCTGCCCGGAGAAGCAGGCGGCCTCCTCAGCCGGGCACAGCACGGCCGACTCGCCGGTGCCCACCCAGCCGAGATACTCGGCGGCGTGTTGCACATCCCCATCAACCACGATGACGTTCGCGGTGGGGGAGTAGTGTCGGTACTTCATGCCTGGCGCTCCCGGCTGTGCGTTGGCAGCCAGCTCGCCGCTGACGGCTGGATGCACCGCAATCTCACCCAAAACCTCACGTAGTGCCTCCAATGGAACGCCACCGGGCCGCAGTAGGCACGGCTTGTTGGTCAGGTCAATCACGGTGGATTCGACGCCAACCGTGCAAGGGCCGCCGTCGAGTACGGCGGGTATCAGGCCGTCGAGATCGTGCAGCACGTGGGCGGCGGTGGTGGAGCTGGGGGAACCGGCTCGGTTGGCCGATGGCGCCGCGAGTGGCCGTCCCCCCGCGCGGAGTACGTCTAGGAAAGCCGGATGTGCGGGTACTCGCACGGCCACCGTATCCAGGCCAGCGGTGACGACATCAGGCACATGCGGCTGCCGGGGGAACACGATGGATAGCGGGCCAGGCCAGAACCTTTCGGCAAGCAGACGGGCGGCGGACGGAATCTTGCGGGCCAGCGCGGACAAATCGTCTGGGCCAGCGATGTGCACGATCAGCGGGTTATCCGCCGGACGTCCCTTCGCCGCGTAGATCGCCTGCACGGCCGTTGGGTTGAGCGCATCCCCGGCCAGGCCGTACACGGTCTCGGTGGGAAGTGCCGCGATGCCGCCGTCTTGGAGGAGCGCGGCCACGGCCTCGATGTCAGCGGGCGCGGCAGCACTAAGGAGACGAGTCACGTCGGATAGTGTCGCATCCGTGTCTGAATCATCGGAACTTAAGCCCCGCGTGCGCGTCGCCCTGCTGTTCGGTGGCAGGTCCGGGGAACACGCGATCTCGGTGGTCACCGCCGCCGGAGTGATGCGCGCGCTCGACCCGGCCCGCTACGAGGTGATCCCGATCGGCATTACGCATGCGGGCCAGTGGGTACTCTCGACCGGAGACCCGGAGCAGTGGCAGCTAACGGCGGGTGACATGCCCGAGGTGGTCGCCGAATCCGAGGCCACTATCGTGCCCTCGTTAACAATCGGGGATGGGCGGTTGCGTCTGCTGGAGCCGGGCCAGGTTCCCCGTGCGCTCAGCGAGGTTGACGTCGTATTCCCGCTGCTACACGGACCATTCGGCGAGGACGGCACCGTGCAGGGGCTGCTGGAGTTGGCCGATGTGCGCTATGTCGGCTCGGGGGTATTGGCCTCGGCGCTGGGCATGGACAAGCATTTCTGCAAGATCGCGTTGCAGGCCCACGGCATCCCCGTGGCGCCGTACACGGTGATCCGCGACCGTGACTGGACGCTGGATCGTAAGGGCTGCTTGGACGCGGCCTCGGCGCTGGATTTGCCGCTGTTCGTTAAGCCCGCTCGCAGCGGTTCGTCGTTGGGGGTTACCCGCGTTGACGATTTGAGCGCCTTGCCCGCGGCGATTGAGGCGGCGCGAGAACACGACCTGAAGGTGCTGGTCGAAGCCGGAGTCGATGGCCGGGAGATCGAATGTGCGGTGCTGGGCGGGCGCGACGGCGGCCTGACGCGGGCCTCGCTGCCCGGAGAGATCGTCGTGGATTCGACCGCACACGCCTTCTACGACTTCGAGGCGAAATATCTAAGCGCGGACGCGGCGCAACTGACCTGTCCGGCCGATCTGCCCGACGATGTAGTGGCTCGGGTGCAAAACATGGCGGTGCGCACATTCGATGCCCTCGAATGTGAGGGGTTGGCCCGAGTAGATGTGTTTGTTACCTCGGATGAGCGGGTGATCGTCAACGAGATAAACACTATGCCTGGCTTCACGCCAATTTCGATGTTCCCGCGCATGTGGGCCGAAACTGGCCTCACCTACCCTGACCTGCTAGACGACCTCATCCACCAAGCCCTCTCCCGCTCCACCGGCCTGCGTTAGTTCGGCTTCCCTAGAGGTGCCAGAGTGTGCCCGCTACCCTGCCAAACGTGACACAATTGCACCGCACAATTTACCCATTCGTTCGAGATTAAGGAACGCGCATGACCTTACCAAACATGCGACGCCGCGTCGTCGCATCCGTCGCGACATTGACCGTCGCTATCACCACTTTCAGCGGAGTGACGCTTGCCGCCGCTTCACCCGACGATGCTCCTGCAGGTGTTGCTCCCGCCTCTGCTCAGCGGTTTGTCGACGTGCCCGCCAGTAATCAGTTTCAGCAGCACATTCACTGGCTGGCTGATGAGAACATCACCACCGGTTGGCCCGATAACACCTTCCGTCCAACG
Source organism: Promicromonosporaceae bacterium (assembly GCA_009780755.1). Classification (GTDB taxonomy): domain Bacteria; phylum Actinomycetota; class Actinomycetes; order Actinomycetales; family Cellulomonadaceae; genus Xylanimonas. The sequence goes on from WQZL01000136.1 coordinate 5,835, forward strand.
CTGCCGGTGGAACGCCAGGCCATGGCTGCATTTCTCTTCCGGCACATCGGTGATCCAAGCTTCGCCGCACCAGTCGTCGCAAGCTTTGCCGATGTGCCTATTGGCCATCCCTTCTTTCGCGAGATCGAGTGGCTGGCGGATAGCGGTGTAACCACCGGTTGGAACATGGGCACCCACCGAGAGTTCCGACCTACCAACACAGTGGAGCGCCAGGCCATGGCCGCCTTCTTGTACCGTGCAGCCGATTGTCCGGTCTTTACGGCCTCAAGCACGGCGCGGTTCACCGACGTGCCAGTAGGCGCAGCTTTCTTCCTGGAGATTGAGTGGCTGGCCTCCACCGGGGTAACCACCGGCTTCCCAGACAACACCTTCCGCCCGACGCAGAACGTGGAGCGCCAGGCCATGGCGGCGTTCTTGTACCGCGCCACAGACCAGGGCCTGTTCGGCTCCGGCCCTGGTTGCCCAGTGATTACCCCGCCGCCAGTTCAGACTCCTCCCGCGCCCCAGCCGCCCGCTGGCGCGACGGTGGGCAATGGACGTCACATGGTTGGCACAGGTATCGCCCCCGGCATCTGGGTCAGCTCGGGCGAATCGGCCTGCTATTGGGAGCGCCGGAGTAACACTGGAACTGACTTCGATGGAATCATCGAGAATAGCTTCGGCGGTGGACAGCGAATCGTCGAAGTTAGATCCACCGACGTGATGTTCGTTTCGAACTTCTGCGGCACCTGGCGACCCATCGCGACCCTGTCTGGCCCCAACCTGACGGCCACCAGCCTGGAGGGAATTTATTCAGTAGGTAATGGGGCTGGTCAGTTGCGCCCCGGTCTTTACCGAGTAAATGCCGAGGACAGCGGCTTTGGCTGCTATGTTGCCTCACTGACTGGCTTCAGTGGCTCGGTTCTCGAGCATGTTCGCGATAACAGCTTCTTCGCTGGTTCGGCCCTGAACACCACCTGGCGAGTCTTGCCTACGGATGCTGGTTTTGAGACGGCCCGCTGCTCGTGGACGCGAATCGGAGACTGATAGTTACCGGCACATGGCCCTTTGGTTAGTGTCAAACTGACGTCGATGCCCTC
>WQZL01000137.1 GCA_009780755.1 Promicromonosporaceae bacterium
CGGTCTTCAGCTCAACCACGATGTACCTGCGTTGGGGGATGTGGAACAGCAACAGGTCGGCTACCACCTCATCGGTGGCGCCCTTTGAGTCGGTGACAGATAGGCGCACTTGTCGGCCAACAAACGCCATACCGCGACCGAACTCCGTCAACGTCGCCTGAAGGCGATCCATCAACGCCTGCTCAACAGTGCGCTCCTCAACCCGGCTAACGAGAGCCAGATGCTCGAACACGTAAGGATCCTTGGTGATTTGCTGAGCAAGATCAGAATCGGGTGGCTCCAGCGTGCCCGCAAAATTCGTGATGGCGGCACTGTCTCGCTCCTTCAACCCTGAGTTGATGCACAGTTCAAGCACATTGCGAGACCAACCCTCGGCAACTGCACGTTCGGCGTACCACTTGCGGTCAGACTGACGGCTGAGCCGGTCAAGCAGAACCCGAACATGACCCCAAGGCAGTTGTCCCACAGCTTGTGGGACAAATCCCTCTGTGCCCGGCCACGCTTCAGCAAACTTGCGCATGTAGTGCAGATTTGATCGTGACCAGCCTCGCTGGTCGGGAAACTCGAGTTTGAGGTCGATGGCCAGTCGATCTATCACTTTTCCGCCCCAGCCCAATCGCTGCTGTCGATCTAGGATGTCCCTGCCTATTGACCAGTAGAGGTGGAGTACCTCAGTGTTAGCGGCGCGCGCAGCGCGGAACTGAGTTAGCCGCACCCGCTGCTTCAGGTCTGCGACCCACTCTGCGTAACCTTCGGGCGTAACGCCGTTGGTAGTAGCTTGTTTGTCCAGGTCATTCATGGTTCTCACCCCTTATTGAGCCGGTAACACCATTCTGCCTGGAACCACTGACAATATCCTCGAAGCCCTATGCATCCCGTCTGCGATCAGTGACGTTTCATCACATTAACCGCCGCAAAAGGCGCAAAACATTTGGAAGTCGCATAGCCCAGACTCGGTGGCAGCTGGCAACTCTAGGTTCTGCGACTGCGAGCAGAACGACGCCAGAGAAATGGCAAACGGCCCGGTCGCGGAAGGGACCGGGCCGTGAGTATGTGATGCCGTTTAGCCGAGGAAGGGTTCGATCTCGGCTAGGAGGTCTTTCTTGGGGCGGGGGCCGAGGATGGTCAGTATGGCCTCGCCGCCCTTAATCAGTACCATCGTCGGAATCTTCTGCACGCCGTACACCTGCGGGGTGTTGGGGGAGCCGTCGATGTCTACCTTGGCGATCACGAAGCGGCCTGCCTGCTCGGCGGCGATCTCGTCGAGGATGGGGGCCAGCTGGCGGCAGGGCGGGCACCACGGTGCCCAGAAGTCAACCAACACCGGCAGGTCAGACTCCAGCACCTTCGCGCGGAAGGTGTCATCGGTTACGGCAATGGGGGTGGTGATGGCGCTCACAAATTTCTCCTTAAGTTGAGCTTGTTTAGGCAAGGTATGCCTGGGCGTCCAGGGCGGCTGCACAGCCGGAACCGGCGGCCGTAATGGCTTGGCGATACGTATGATCCACGACATCGCCGCAGGCGAAGACGCCGGGAAGATTGGTGCGGGTGCTGCGCCCCTCGACAAGAATGTACCCCTCGTCGTCTAGGTCAACTTGGCCCCGCACCAACGCCGAACGTGGGTCGTGGCCAATGGCAACGAACAGCGCGGTCACAGGCAGTTCGCGGGTTTCGCCGGTAACCGTGTCGCTCAGGATCAACCCCTCCACCGTCGTCTCTCCGATGATGCCAGTCACCGCAGAGTTCCAGGCGAACTCGATCTTCGGATCGGCGGCGGCCCGTTCGGCCATGATCTTCGAGGCGCGCAGCTCGCCGCGACGGTGAATCAAGGTCACCTTGGCGGCGAAGCGGGTCAGGAAGGTGGCCTCCTGAATCGCCGAATCGCCACCGCCGACGACGGCGATGTGCTGGTCGCGGAAGAAGAACCCGTCACAGGTGGCGCACCAGGAGACGCCGCGGCCAGAAAGGCGCCGCTCGTCGGGTAACCCAAGCTCGCGGTACGCCGAGCCGGTGGCGAGGATAACCGTGCGGGCCAGGTAGGTATTGCCCTCGCCGGTGACCAGTGTTTTCACGTCACCGGTCAACTCAACGGACTCAACATCATCCAGAACGATCTCCGCGCCAAAACGGGTGGCCTGCTCCTGCATCGCCGCCATGAGGTCCGGACCTTGCACGCCCTCGGGGAAGCCGGGATAGTTTTCCACCTCGGTGGTGGTCATCAGCGCGCCCCCGGAGGTAATCGCCCCGGCGATGACCACCGGATTCAGCCCGGCGCGCGCCGCGTAGATAGCGGCGGTGTATCCGGCTGGGCCGGAGCCGACAATCACCACCTCGCGCGGGGAAGTCTCGATCACGTTCACTCCTTTATGGGTTTACCTGCTACTCAACCGTAGCTTCAAATAGCTGTAGGCGATAGGGGAAGTCTGGGTTGCCAGCTCCGTCGGTGGTGGTGGGCAGGTCGTTGATCCAGATGGTGAAGCTGTCAGTGGTGAAAGGCTCATCCAAGGTGAACACCGTGTTTGGTGAAACCGGTCCCTCCGCAAGTATCTGCGCCGTTGCCGGATCGGCGGAGGCGCCCGCGAGAATCTGCACATTGCCGCCCGTTGAGTTGGTCAGCAGCGTGACCTCTGTAATCGAGGCATCCTCGCGCAGCGTGATCGTCAGACCGATGCCATCGCGCAACCCGCCGAACCTAGAGCTGCGATAGCCGCAGGTGTACCAGTAGGTGGTGGGATCGCCATCGATCACGTATGGGGCGTCTTCGGGGCGCTCACCGCAAGTCTGCGCGTCCCCCTTCTGCTCGATTGCCTCAATGACGGGCAATACCAACGTGGGGGTTGGAGTTGGGGTGGGGGTCAGCTCGTATCCAGGTTCGGTGGCGACAACATCGGGATATTCGGCCTCGTCGTCGGGACTGCGCAGCACGCCCATCGCCCACCAGGCTGCACCCACCACGGCGGCCAGCACGAGCGGCACCACGATTGGGGCGGGGTTCAGTGCGAATTTGCGCCGCTTACGGGCCTTGACGCGCGCAACCTGCGCCGGGGTGAGCGCAGCAACCACCGGAGTGAACACGTCCGGCAAGGGCGGTGGCGAACCGGTGTGGACTCGCGGCGGGATGGCTGGGGTCGGTAGGTTATTCGCGGTGGTGCGCGTGACGGAAGCAACCCGCGGAATGCGGCCGCTGGGCCGTTTTTCGTGGCCTTCGCGGTCCTGGGCCGATTCGGGAACGGTCGCCTTAATGGGGGGCACTACCGAACCCCACGGCTGTAATGCCTCGGCCAATGCACCTATGGTGGTGGGAGCGTCGGTAGCCGAAGCAAAGATACCGCTGATGGTCTTGCTGAATACCGGATCGACATGCGGTACTAGGTCTTCTAACGCAATCGGCAGCCCATAGGCATCGCGACGAACCACCATCGGTTGCGACGTGGCGATCAGCGGCAGGCGGGTCAGGTCTCGGCCCGCCCAGCGTGCAGTCAACGCGAAGTAGCCGAGCGCCGCAAGATCCTTGGTGTCCGCCGCCTGCCCGGCCTGATCCTCCGCCCGGATTCCGGCCAGCGCCGCATCGATCCCCAGGCCGGTGACGAACACGCGCCGTCCATCAATACGGATAGCTTCGGGCCGCAGTGTTAGGTGCCGCATTCCCTTGACCGCCGCCAACCGCAGCGCCTGGGCGGCCTCGCCCACCAGTGCCCGCGCCTGAGCGGCATCCAGCAGGCCATCGGCGACCACCTGGGCCAGCGAGCGGCCCGAGTACGGCGCCGAGACGATATAGGGCTTGGAACCTCCATCGATGGCCGCAGTGCCCGCGTCATAAAGCTGCACCAGGCCGGGATCGACGATAGGCGAGGCCAGACGGGCAGCGCTCAGGGCCGCCGGAGCCGTCTGCCCGGAAAGAACCAACACCCGCACGGGGCGGCCCAAGCGCAAGTCGCGGCCGTCCCACGCCTGAGCGGCGGTGAGGTCGGTAGTAGCGGTCCGATCCAGGCGGTAACGGCCCGCGATGGTGGCTCCGGGTCTGAGGCTCACGATGTCTAAGGCTCCTTAAGGTTTACTTGGGCGCCTACGAATCCTACGCAGTATCGGGGCCATTGCCGCATCAAGTTCGCGGACTTTCATCACCTTTAGCCCAAAAAGGTATGTGAACAACATTACGCTGCCCGCAGCAGCGGTGATAGTTAGGGAATGCATCCAGCTCAGCCGAACCTGGTATGCGCCCAGTTGCTGGGCCACCCACCAGCCCGCCACGCCCGCTACCATCGCAGCCATGATGGCCCGCACGTACAGGTGCGTGATGCGGAAGCCATCCATGCCGTTTAGCTTGCGGCTCATGCCGCGTACCCTCAGCAACACCGACACCCAAACGCCCAGGGCGTAGGCTCCGGCGGCGGCGATGGCCCAATACTGGAAGTCGATTCGCTGCGCGGCCAGCCATAACGTGCTAACCATCACGGTGGTGGCGACCACCTGAATGACAAAGATGCCCTTGCCATCCTCGAAGGCGAAGTACATGCGCTTGACCATTACCGTCATGCCCAGGGCGACCAGCCCAAGTGACATGGCCTGCAAAACGGGCGCGCCAACATTGACCATCTGCTCCGAGGCGGTAGGCAACAGTGCCTTGGTGATGGGGCGAGCCAGCACCAGCAGCACGGCGGAGGAGAACACCGAAAACACGCCCGCCGTGCGCAGGCCAACCGATAGGTCGCGGCGCACCTCGTCCAGATCGCCTGCGGCGGCGGCGGTACTCATCCGGGGGAACAACGCGGTGACGATGGAGACGACGATCAGTGAATGCGGCAGGAAATAGATCATCAACGCCTGCGAATAGGCGGCATTGCCCGCGATGACAGGGCAGGCCGCGAGGGCGAGGGCTTGCTCGGTCAGATCAGTGAGTTCCTGGGCTTGATCCCGGCAGTCTGTGGCCACCCGCCCCGCCGCCGATGTGGTGTTGACAAGGAAGAAGTTTCCAATCAGGTCGAGAGCCACCGCGCCGAGCGTCCAGCCCACCACCTTGCCAGCCGAGCGCAGGCCGATGCCCCGGACACCTAGCCGGAAGCGCCACCTAAAGCCAATGCGGCGCAACGGCCAGATCAGCAGCAGCGCCTGAGCGGCGATACCGAGGGTCGCGGTCCCGGCCAGGAGGGCGGTTTGCGCGGTACTCCAACCAGAGATGTCATCGATACCTCCGGCGGGCGTCGCGCCCCAGAGCAGCCAGAACAGGCCAAAACCGATCATCGAGACCACATTGTTGGCCACCGGCGCCCAGCCGAAGGCCCCGAAGTAGCCGCGGGCATTAAGCGCCTGGCCCAGCAGGGAGAACAACCCGTAGAAGAACAGTTGTGGCACGCACCACAGCGCAAACGTGACCGCAAACGCGCGATGGGTATCCGACCACTCGCCCGACAGGGTCATCAGGTGAACAAGTTGTGGCATGAGCAGGGCGATCACGGCGGTGAGTGCCGCGATGCTCAGGCCCGCGAAGGTGAGCAGCTTGTCCAGCCGCTCTTGGGCATTATGTGCGGCCATCGCCTTTAGCAGTTGGGGGATGAGTACCGCCTGCAAGATGCCGGCCGAGATCAGCGCGAACAGCAGGTTCGGCATCCGGTTGCCGACGTCGAAGGCGTCCGCGACGGTGCCCACCGAGCCGATGATCGCCACCAGCAGCATGGCCCGCACCTGCCCGGAGACGCGAGAGGCGAATGTGCCAAGACTCATCAGCATCGACCCGCGTCGCAGGGCATCATTTGAGGTAATCAAGCTGTTCGACGTCGGGGTGGCGCTATCGTCGGTCATTGCGGCGGCGCGCCGAGCCGGGGCGGTTAAGGCAACGCGACGAGAGACCCGATTGGGCCTAGCGAACCGGCGCCGAACGTGCCGGGGCCAACTAACGGGGTTAGGCGTCGCCATCGTCACCCCGGTGCGCTAGGGAGGAGCGAGAGGCATCGGACTGGATGACCGGGTCGGTTAACGGATGACCCTCGGTGCGCCGCGGGGAGCGACCCCGCCTGATGGTGCGGATTATGCCCACCACCATAAAGATCGCGAGTAAGGCGGCGATGATCGCCGTGCCCACGGTTTCCCAGGCGGCCCGGACCCGCAGCTCCATCACGGCGGAGGGGGCCACGGCATCGCCGTGCAGATTTTCCAGGCGCACCTCGACCATGATGTTCCCCGACGCCAGCGCCCGTACCGGGATAGCGGCCCTCGCTTCGCTTTCGGCGGGGATGGTCAGTACCGGTCTCTCAGTTACCGCTAGGCGGGTGTCGGTGGTGTGCAAATCCAGGAGGACGTGCACATCCATTGGCAGATCATTTCGCACGGTGACGGGCAAGGAACCCTCGGCGGAAATCATGGCCAACTCGTGGTTTACCTCCAGGGAAAGCCCCTCGGTGTATCGCCGGGCGATGGCCAGCGCCGTCGTCACGGCCCGATAGCGCTCCTCGGGATACTCGCGCCAGGCCACCGCAAGCGGAGCGGTCAGCCCGGGGGTGACACGCTCGCGCAGTTCGTCGGGGTCATCAACGATGGTGGCCACCACATCTAGGCTGGTGCGGACGGCATCAAGCTGGCGAACGGCGTCGGGAGGTAGCTCGCCCACCTGCGGTTCGGCTAACGGCAGGGATTGGTGTCCGGCAGGGGTCGGCTCGGAGTCGAGCAACTCCCGCAGCGGGGCTAGGCGCACCCAGTCGGCAGTATCCAGGGCGCGGAGTACGGGCAGGAGATAGTCGGCGTCGGGATGCCACTGCCGTGGCAACGCCAAAAGCAGGTGTGGCTCGGCGCCCGACTCGGCGGCAATCACGGCGGTTTCGGCCAGCACTTGCTGCACCAGCTCGGGCCGAGAGGTTTCTTGCTCGGCCAGGCGAGTGGCGTCGGTGCC
>WQZL01000138.1 GCA_009780755.1 Promicromonosporaceae bacterium
CCCTAACCACGATCGTCACCGCCCTGCTCCCCGCTGCCTAGCACCTGGCCAAACCGGCACGTACCCTCTGGCAAGTTGAATAACTACGGACTATCTAGGTTTCAGCAGCTCAGGGCGCGGTAGGGGGTGGTCCAGCTGCCGTTCTGCCAGGTGAATACCTCGCGTTCGGTCATGAGCCGAAACAGCCCGCCGTCATCGTCGAATCGCGCGGTCAGGAGGCCCACTGCGATGGTGTCTGGTTCTCGCCAGGTGGGCTGAAAGTTGAGGGCCTCGAGCAACTCCTGCTGGGACATGCCTGGGATAAGAGTGCAAAGCACCGAATCGTCCGTTACCCCACGAGCGCTATCCCGCGGGACCAGGCCGCTAGTTCCCACAGACATGACTAGGTCGCCGCCGGATTCGACGGATATGGAGAAAAGGCCGCGGGTTGGGTCGCCGTACTTATCCCAGATGTAGACGATGACATCCGTTCCGTCGAAAGCGAAAGCCTCGGCACGTTCGTCATAATCACGACCGACAGCGGTTATCACTTCGTCCAGGGTCGTCTGCCCCAGCACCACGCTATTGGCAACATTGAGCAGGTGGCGCCGCTCATCGTCGCCGCCCCCGCAGGCTGCTACCAAAAAGGCCGCGCCAAGGGCCACGGTTACGCTCAACCTTTGGCGACTGGCTAGCCGGGTGGATGTCATCACGGGCGACCATGCTACGCGACCAGCCCATGCCATCTCGTCATCCTGCGCGGAGTCGCAGAACCTGGGTGGCTCGCTCAAACATGGTGGGGCGTGGGAGGATGTAGCCCGTGCCCAAGACTGATGACTTCGTCCATCTTCATGTTCACACCGAGTATTCGATGCTGGATGGGGCATCGCTGCTGGATGGGCTGTTCACGAGGGTGAACGAGCAGGGTATGTCGGCCATTGCAATGACCGACCACGGCAACCTGCACGGCGCCTACGACTTCTATTCCAAGGCCCGCCGCTACGGGGTTAAGCCCATCATCGGCATTGAGGCATATCTGGCGCCGGGTACACATCGCTCCGACCGCACTCGCGTCAAATGGGGGCAGGGTGACGCGCAGGAGGAGGGCGGCGACGACGTTTCGGGCGGCGGCGCTTTCACCCACATGACCATGTGGGCCGAGACCACCGAGGGGATGCACAACCTGTTCCGCCTCTCGACCCGCTCCTTCCAGGAGGGCTACTTCTATAAGCCCCGTATGGACAAGGAGCTGCTGCACGCCTACGCCAAGGGTCTAATCGTTTCCACCGGCTGTCCCTCTGGGGCCGTGCAGACCCGTCTGCGCCTCGGTCAATACGACGAGGCCGTGCGCGAGGCCGCCGATCTGCAAGACATCTTCGGCAAGGAGAATGTCTATCTCGAACTGATGGATCACGGCCTGGATATCGAGACCCGAGTTCGCGCTGACCTGCTGAAGCTTGGCAAACAGCTTGGGCTAAAGCCGCTGGCCACCAACGATTCGCACTACAACAATCCCGAAGATGCCGCCGCCCAAGAGGCGCTGTTGTGTGTGAACTCCGGCTCGCGGCTAAACGAGCCAACCTACGAGCAGGGCGGCAAGCGCTTCGCTTTTTCTGGCACGGGCTACTACATCAAAAGCCCCAAGGAGATGCGCGACCTCTGGGAGAAGCACGACCTGCTGGTGGCCTGCGACAACACCCTGGAGATCGCCGAGCGCTGCGAGGTCAAGTTTGAGGAGAGCACCGGCGGCTACATGGCGCGCGCCGACATTCCAGCCGGAGAGACCGAGGAAACCTGGTTCCGCAAAGAGGTATGGCGCGGCATTGAAGAGCGTTATCCCGGCGAGACGCTTTCGAGTGAGGTCAAGGACCGCACCGAACTCGAGCTAAGCGTGGTGGCCGAGAAGGGGTATTGCGGCTACTACCTGGTGGTGGCTGACTTCATCCAGTGGTCCAAGAAGAACGGCATCCGGGTCGGCCCCGGTCGCGGCTCCGGCGCCGGATCGATTGCCGCCTATGCCCTACACATCACCGACCTCGACCCATTGGAACACGGCCTGCTCTTCGAGCGGTTCCTAAACCCCGAACGCCCCTCAATGCCCGACTTCGATATCGACTTCGACGATCATCGTCGCGGCGAGGTGATCGAATACGTCACCGCCAAGTACGGAGCCGAGCGGGTCGCCCAGATTGCCACCTTTGGCCGCATCAAGGCCAAGGCCGCCATCAAGGACGCCGCCCGCATCCTCGATCACGACTTCGGCACCGGCGACCGCATCACCAAGGCGCTGCCGCCGGATGTGATGGGCAAGTCGATCAAGCTAGCCGAGGTATTCGACACCAAGAGCAACCGCTACAAGGAGGCCGAAGAGTTCCGGGCTATGCACGCGGCCAACCCTGACGTGCAGAAAATCTATGAGACCGCGCTTGGCCTAGAAGGGCAGATTAGGCAGACCGGGGTCCACGCCGCCGGTGTCATCATGTCCAGCGAGCCGCTGATCGACATCGTTCCCCTCATGGACCCTAAGGGCGATGGGCAGGTCATCACCCAGTTCGAGTACCCCACCTGCGAGGAACTTGGCCTGGTCAAGATGGACTTCCTTGGCCTTTCCAACCTGCACACCCTTGAAGACGGCGTCGCAAACATCAAGGCGAACCGGGGCGAGCAGGTGATTCTTGAAGACCTGCCCTTCGACAACAAACCGACATATGAGCTGATGGGCCAGGGGGACACCCTGGGTGTGTTCCAACTTGATGGCAGCGGCATGAGGGCGCTGCTGCGCTCAATGCAGCCCGACAAGTTTGCGGACATTACAGCCGTCTCGGCTCTATATCGGCCAGGTCCTATGGGTGCCGATTCGCACAACAAGTACGCGCACCGTAAGAACGGACGCCAGCCCATCGAACCCATTCACCCCGAGCTTGCCGAGGCGTTAGAGCCGGTGCTGGGGGAGACGTATGGCCTGATCGTGTATCAGGAGCAGGTGATGGAGATCGCCCAGAAGCTCTCCGGGTTCTCTCTGGGCGCCGCCGACAACATGCGGCGAGCGATGGGTAAGAAGAAGAAGGAAGAATTGGACAAACAGTTCGCCGGTTTTGAGGCGGGCATGATCGAACGTGGCTTTACCAAGGCCGCCATCAAAACCCTGTGGGACGTGTTGGTTCCCTTCGCCGACTACGCCTTCAATAAGTCTCACTCCGCCGCCTATGGCGTCATCACCTACTGGACTGCCTACTTGAAGGCTAACTACCCGGCCGAGTATATGGCCGCGTTGCTACAGTCCGTCAAGGATGACAAGGACAAGATGGCGCTGTACTTAAGCGAATGTCGTCACATGGGCATTAAGGTTTTAGCGCCCGACGTGAATGATTCGGCTGCAAAGTTTACGGCCGTTGGCACCGACATTCGATTTGGCCTGGTCGGTATCCGTAACGTTGGGCAGAATGTGGTTGACGCCATTATCACCTCGCGGGAGAAGCAGGGCGCCTTTACCAGTTTCACCGACTTTCTGGACAAGGTGCCGGCGACGGTGTGTAACAAGCGCACCATTGAGTCGCTCATTAAGGGTGGCGCCTTTGACTCCCTCGAAAAGAGCCGCAAGGCGCTGTTGCTGGTGCACGAGCAGGCGGTTGATGCGGTGATGGCCGTCAAGCGCAAGGAGGCGGAGGGACAGTTCGACCTGTTCGCCGAGCTGGGTGGCGGCGATGACGAGTTGGGCCTCACGGTTGAGGTGCCCGACGTGCCGGATTGGGAGCGAAAGCAAAAGCTTGCTTTCGAGCGAGAGATGCTTGGCCTGTACGTCTCCGATCACCCCCTCTCGGGCCTAGAGGCCGTGCTGTCTCGCGCCGCCGACACATCGATCTCTGCCCTGGTAAATGATGAGGGCCGCGCCGAAAATTCGACCGTCACCGTGGCGGGCCTGGTAACCAGCCTGCAACGCAAGATGAGCAAGGCCGGAAATCCGTGGGCGATGGTCACGCTAGAGGATTTGGACGGTTCCATTAATGTGATGTTCTTCGGTGAGACCTACCAGACCTATGCCACTAGCTTGGCCGAGGATCAGGTGGTGGTGATTCGGGGCCGTATCCGCAAGCGCGATGAAGAGGTGACATTGCAGGCAATGGAGGTTTCCACGCCCGATACCTCCGCCGTGGCGGATGCGCCGGTGCAGGTAACGCTGCCCTACACGCGCTGCGTTGAGCAAACGCTGACCGATATGCGGCAGGTGCTGGCCGCTCACCCGGGCATTTCTGAGGTACACCTCACAATCTCCGAACCAGGAAAACGCACGGTGCTACAAGTATCGAACGCCCTGCGCGTGGCGAAGACCCCCGATCTCTTCGGCGACCTAAAAGCCCTCCTCGGCTCCAACTGCCTCGGGTGATGGTAGGGGTTTGTGGTAGCCTCGCGCTTGTGACGCAGGCAACAGAGGAGATGTCGTGAGCGCGGATATCATAGTTTCTAATCAGCTGTTACAGCAGGCGGCTGGGTATCTGGCGACGGCGCTGGCCGAGGTTTTGGTGTACCCGGAGACGGGTGGCTTTGGCAGCTCATCGGTGGTTGGCGCGGCGACAGAGAGCGACGGGTTGTTGCGCGCGGGCGCGACTGGGCTGGAGGGCGCTCTTGACGATGCTCGCCGCGGGGTGAATCTGACACAAGTGGGCCTAACCGATGTCGATCAGCGCTTGGGCGAAGGATTCCAGAGGTTCCAATGAGGCTCTTAAATGGTTCTATGCCGTTACGGGATGGTGTTTGGACGGGCAACCCGGAGATCGGCAGCGTCTCTGATGTGCGCAGCTGGGCCGCCAAGCATGTTCAGCTCGGCGGGCAAATCTCCGGCAGGGCAAGACTGGTGCGGCGGGCCATCAACTTGCTGGATGGTCAATCTGGGCAGAGCATAACCGCGATGCGTATCCTGATGGGCAAGTTGGAGGAGCGGCATAACAAGTTGGCCGAACGCCATCAGGCTGCGGCGAATATTGGCACCTGGTTTGCACAGGGGCTAGAAGATATCCAGGGCCGGGCTGGCAGTATGACCCGACAGGGGGCAACGCTTCTGGCCCAGATCAGGCGAAATCCGCTGGATGCACCACATAACGGTTCCCTCGATCAGTTCATGACGCTCTCCCGTCGATGGCATGCCTTATGCAATGAACGAAATGAGTTCGATCGGCAGGCCGTCAAGAAGTTAGCGGAAATACCCGCGGGCCAGTATGTGCCCGGCCGGGGTGTTCAGAAGGGTTTCACCGCCGACGACACCGCGATGTTCCAGGTGGTCACACGGGGGATCATGAACCCCGGCGGAGTGAATGCGGAGGATCTGCGAAAGCTTTCCGAGGTGCCCAACGGTCACGAAGCGATTCGCGCGCTCTGGGATGTACTCTCCGCCGACCAGCGCCAGAACCTAATCAACGCCGCCCCCCTGCTGTTGGGTAATCTCAACGGCATACCGCTGATGTACCGCGATTTGGCTAATCGCATCACCATAACGGACATGCTGGGCGAGCTTCAGCCCGAGTACGACGCGCTGCGGGCGACGCTGGCCAGGCTGGAAATTGAGCTGGAGCACTACATAAACCTGCGGAACTATCCCGACACCAACTGGTACGCCTCCCAACGGCAAGGATTTGTGCAGGCCGAGATCGACGAGTTGCGGCGCCAGCTTGGCCCCCTATCGGAGCAGGTCACCTGGCTGGGCCACCTGCTGAGCGGGCAGATTCCGCATGTTGACGATAATGGCAACCCGTACTACCGCCCCGCTCCGGGCGTGGTTGCCTTTGACCTGGCCAATAGCTCGATCATCACCTTCCACGGCCGGTTTAACGACTACGGCGATATTCGTGATGATGTGGTAAACGTGGGGGTGCATGTGCCGGGCACGGGCACCACCATGCAGGACTTCCTGCGGATCGACGCCCTCGCCTACGATCTCAACAATGCCGCAAACGATATGACAACAGATCGGCCTTCGGCGATGTTTGCCTTCGGAGGTGGACCATTCCCCACGATTCCACAGGCACCAAATCCGGCCTTGGCACAGAGCATGGCCCCCGACCTGGCCGGATTTGTTAACTCGCTCAACACTTGCCCGGAGCGCAATCGGGTGACGGTTAGCGGGCATTCCTATGGCGGCGCGGTTGTCGGGCTGGCAATGCTGGCCGGGATGCGCGTCGATAACGTGGTGCATGTCTCCTCGGCAGGGCTTGGCCATGGGGTCGGTTCCCTAGACGATCTGCCCGCCTCGGCCGCGGATACCACGCACTTTGCGGTTACCCCGCGTCGCGATTTCATCCGCAGCTCCCAGGGGGTTGAGGTGGGTTCGCTCGGTCATGGGGCTTCCCCGCACAGCGACCCGCGGGTGATCGACACGGAGCCGGGCTGGGTAAATACCGATATACGAGATCAGACCGTTGACGGCAACTTTCACTACGGCAGGGGCGCTGCCGGGGCCGCGCTTGGCGGGGTGCTTGGCCCGCTCGGCGCACTTGGTGGCTTCATAATCGGCGGCAACGCCCCACGCGCCTTTGAGTCTCACTCCGATGTACTAGCGCGCAACTCCACCTCGTTTAACACCGTGGCCGCCATAGTTGCCGGGGAGCCGGTGCTGGCTTTCAACCACGAGGGAACACCCGCCTATGGTGAACGCCCCAACATGCCCGAAAGCCGACCTGGAGGGGAGATATGGCTGCCCACCCGATAGCGCCTTCCCTCTCTCGCCATTCCGGACGGTTTTTGGCTCGTGGTTTGGTGGTGTGCTTGGTGTTTGTTTTGGTGTTTGTTTCGGGGTGTGTTCGGGAGCCGGGTGTTCCGATTGGGGAGTTGGGTGCGCGGGCGGATCAGATTGGTAATTCTTTGCGGGCGGTTGTTGCGGATGTGCCG
>WQZL01000139.1 GCA_009780755.1 Promicromonosporaceae bacterium
AGGTCTAGGTCGCGTTCCAGGCGGGGCGTAGGCTGGTATTCGAGGTAGTAGGCCGCGCCAAAAAGCACGCCGTCGGATGCGTAGGCACTTGGGTTACGAGGCATCATCGCTTCTTTCGCTGGTGACTCTGTACGAGTCGGCATTGGCCAACTCCGTTGACGGTAACATTAACTGATTCGATTCAGCAAACATTCACAGGAGGTCGCATGACCGGGCGTCGCATCACCGCCAAGGATGTGGCTCGTCACGCTGGCGTAGCGCAAAGCACCGTGAGTTACGTGTTGAACGACACCCCCGGCCAGACCATTCCCGAGGCCACGCGCGCCAAGGTGCGCCGGGCTGTTGAGGAGCTTGGGTACACGCCATCGGCTGCCGCCCGGGCACTGCGTCGCGGCACCAGCGAGTCGGTGCTGTTGCTCCTGCCAGACGCTCCCATCGGCGAGTCGATTGCCCAGTTCATTGAGGGAATCGCCGCCGTGATCGAACAGGCCGGGCTGAGCGCCGTATTCCGCCGACATGTGCCAGGCAGCGATTGTGGTGCGCTGGTTGCCGAACTCATGCCCGCAGCCGTGGCCAACCTGTCTGCTTTGACCACCATCGATGAGGCGGCGATCATCGAGCGCGGCATACCCGTGGCGGGAATCCCACTGCCCACGGACGGCAGCGGCCCCGATCTCGCCCAGGAACAGATCGGTCGGCTTCAAGCCCAACACCTGATCGAGCGCGGACACACCCGGATCGCCTATGCCGCATCAACCGACCCCCTGGTGGAGATGTTCGGGCGGCATCGCCTGGCGGGGGTGCGCCGGGAATGCGAGCTGCGGGGGCTGCCGGAGCCGCTGGTGGAGCCGGTGACGTTGGAGGTCAATGCCGCCGCCCGCGTGATTGGCGCGCTGGCGCTGCGCGAGCCGCGCCCCACGGCGATAGCCGCCCACAACGACGACGTGGCCTTCGCCGTCCTCGCTGGAATGCGGCAACGCGGCCTGATCGCCCCCCACGACCTAGCCGTGGTCGGCGTAGATAACATCCCGCTTTCCGCCCTTGCCGTCCCCCCGCTAACCACCATCGACTTCAACCCCCGCGCGGTTGGCCAGCAGATCGGCAACGCCATCCTGCACAAGATCAGACCAAGCAACTCCGAGCCAGCCGAGACACCCCGCGAGACCCGCCTAGTAATCCGCGCCACCACCTGACCAACTCAACTCGATGCGCGTGAGGTTCAATAACAAGTGCGCGTGAGGTACAGTAGAAGGTGCGCAAATCGTTCAACGGAAATGGGTTGACATGGTCGGGTATCAAACACGAACAGTTGATTCACTGCTGGATGAACTGCAACCACACCTGTCAGCAACCTCCTTGTTTGGCCCGAAAGGCGTCGGCAAAACGGAGACGGCTCGCCGTCGGGCGTCGTCGGTGCTTGTGCTAGACCTAAGCGATGATCGGCAACGGCTGTTAGCCGATCCCAGATTACTGCGGACGCTCCCCGGTCCGTTACTTGTCGATGAATGGCAACGCTGGCCGGAGTCATGGGATCAGATTCGGCGCGCGGTCGATGCCGGTGTCGAACCGGGACGGTTTCTGATCACAGGCAGCTCCGCCCCACGGGGTGCGACGGTGCATTCTGGGGCTGGGCGGATCACCGGGTTTCGGATGCGGCCGATGAGCCTGCCCGAACGTGGCATCGAGATACCGTCAGTCAGTCTATCTAGCCTGCTGAGAGGGGACGCTGAGATTGGTGGCGAAACGCTAATGTCCCTTCCCGAGTACATAAAGGAGATTGTCAGTTCGGGATTCCCAGCTGCCCGCAAGCAGGCATCTCCGCGACTGCGGCGAGCCTGGTTAGACGCGTATCTCGACAATATTGTGCAGCGCGAGTTTGCCGAGGCAGGGTACCCCGTGCGTCGCCCGGAGTCGCTGCGAGCGTGGCTGGCTGCCTATGCGGCTGCTTCGTCATCTACCGCAAAGTACACCGAGATTCTTGACGCCGCGACGCCCGGTGTTAGTAACAAGCCCAGCAAGGTGACCACGATCACGTACCGAGAGGCGCTATCCGGCTTGTGGCTGGTAGATCCCACTCCCGCCTGGGCGCCAACATCAAATCATCTCTCCCGCCTGAGCCAGACCGCGAAGCATCAACTGGCTGACCCTGCCCTCGCCGCTCGATTACTCAACCTCGATGCAGATCGATTGCTGCGCGGTCATATCGCAGGAGTTGCCGTCAACGAAGGCTCGATCCTTGGAGCCTTGTTTGAATCACTGGTGACGATGGGGGTTCACACCTTCGCGCAGAACGCCGAGGCCAAGGTCTATCACCTACGGGATACCGATGGCAGGCGCGAGATTGATCTAGTCGTAGAGGGGCCAGGCGGCGCGATAGTCGCCATTGAGGTCAAACTGTCCGCCACTCCAACCAGCCATGATGTCCGGCACCTACATTGGCTCAAAGAGCGCCTCGGCGATCAGGTGGCTGACCTCGTGATCGTCACCACCGGTCGCCATGCCTACCGGCGCCACGATGGAGTGGCGGTGATTCCAGCGGCCCTACTTGGCCCTTAACCACATCCTTCAACAGCTGGGCCACTCTGGGCTAAGCCACTGCCTTCTGAGTCGAGGTTTTCTAACAACTTCTAAGGATTTTTCTTAGAAGCTGTTAGCAGTTCGAATGGCGGAGGGTGTGGCCGTCGGGCTTGCTCGGAGTCGCCTTCCTCCTCTAATCTATGCAGCAGAACGACTGATTCGATTCAGTGAACCGCCTCGTCAAAGGAGATACCTGCCGTGTTGATCGATGTAGACCACCTGCTGGCCACCTTGACCCTGGAGGAGAAGGCTTCGCTGCTGTCGGGTCAAGACTTCTGGGATACCCAGGAGGTCGCCCGTGATGGCGAGGTGTTGGTGCCCTCCGTGATGGTGACCGATGGGCCGCACGGCCTCCGCAAGCAGGCTGCCGCCACCGATCACCTGGGCCTGGGCAAGTCCGTTCCCGCCACCTGCTTCCCCACCGCCGCTGCCCTGTCATCCACCTGGGATCCGGCGCTGCTGCGTCGCGTCGGCGAGGCGCTCGGTGTTGAGACCCGCGTCAACGACGTGGCCGTGCTGCTCGGCCCCGGCGTGAACATAAAGCGCTCCCCGCTGTGTGGGCGCAACTTTGAGTATTTTTCCGAAGACCCGTTCCTGACCGGTCGGCTTGCCGCCCCGCTGGTAGATGGCATTCAGAGCCAAGGCGTCGGCACCTCGCTCAAGCATTACGCCGCCAACAACCAGGAGGCCGATCGGATGCGTGTCTCCGCCGAGGTGGACGAGCGCACGCTGCGCGAAATCTACTTCCCCGGCTTCGAGCATGTGGTCAAGGAGGCCCAGCCGTGGACGGTGATGTGCGCATACAACAAGGTCAATGGCACTTACGCCTCCGAGCATCCCTGGCTGCTGACCAAGGTGCTGCGCGACGAGTGGGGTTATGCGGGTCTCGTCGTTTCCGACTGGGGCGCCGTACGCGACCGCGTGGCCGGGGTGGCCGCGGGCATGGATTTGCAGATGCCCCCAGACGGTGGACGGGGCGACGCCCGCGTGATCGAGGCCGTCAAGCGCGGCGACCTATCGATGGCTGAGCTAGACCTAGCCGTGCGCCGCGTACTCGAACTCGTCGCCCGCTCCCCGCAGAAGACTGGCGTCCAGCCCTACGACGTGGCCGGTCACCACGCCCTAGCCCGCGAGGCCGCTGCCGCCGGTACCGTGCTGCTCGCCAACGACCCGGTGGATGGCGCTCCGCTGCTGCCGCTGTCTGGCGGCGCCAGGGTGGCCGTGATCGGCGAGCTGGCTCGCACCCCGCGCTACCAGGGCGCCGGCTCCTCGCAGGTGATCCCCACCCGCCTAGACGACGCGCTCACCGCCCTGCGCGCCGCGACCGGCGTGAACGTGCCCTTCGCCGCCGGTTACACCCTGGACGGTGAGGACAACGGCAGCGGTGCGGATGCTGCCGCCTTGCTGGCCGAGGCCACCTCGGTGGCGAAGGCTGCCGAGACCGTGCTGGTCTTCCTGGGCCTGCCCAAGAGCTACGAGTCCGAGGGCTTCGACCGCAGCCACATCGATCTACCAGCGGAACAGGTGGCCGTTCTGCAAGCCGTGGCCGCGGTAAACCCGCGCGTCATCGTCGTGCTGGCCAACGGCTCCGTCGTGGCCACCGCCCCCTGGCGTGAGTATGCCCCGGCCATCGTCGAGGGCTGGCTCGGCGGGCAGGCTGGTGGCTCCGGGGTCGTTGACGTGTTGCTCGGCAAGGTCAACCCGTCCGGGCGTCTGGCCGAAACCATTCCCCTGCGCCTAGAAGACAACCCCTCCTTCGGCAACTTCCCCGGTGAGTACGGCGCGGTTCGCTACGGCGAAGGTGTGCTGGTGGGATACCGCTGGTACGACTACCGCGAGCTGGATGTCGCCTTCCCCTTCGGTCACGGCCTGAGCTACACCACATTCGGGTACGGACCTGTGACGGCCACCGTGACCGGCGAGGGTGCGGAGGTGCGCGTGACAGTCAAGGTGACGGTCGCCAACACCGGCGACCGGGCGGGCGCCGAGGTGGTGCAGGTTTATGTCGGCGACCAGAGCGCCTCCGTGCTGCGTCCGAAGCGAGAGCTGAAGGCGTTCGAAAAGGTCATGCTGGAACCGGGGGAAAGTCGTGAGATCACCTTCGATCTCGATTCTCGCGCGCTGGCCTTCTGGCATCCGCTCCTTAAGCGGTGGACGGTCGAAGGGGGCGCCTTCGAGATCGCTGTCGGCGCCTCCTCGCGCGACCTGCGCGGCACTGTGACGATTGATGTCATCGGCGAAGACATTTCCCTGCCGATCACCTCACTGTCTTCGGTGGCCGAAACGCTAGCGCATCCGGTGGTGGGGCCGAAGCTGAGCGCGCTCATCAAGGGTCGGGTCTCAAAGAGCCTGGCGGTAATGCTCGGTGATATGCCTCTTGAATCCGTGGCCGACTTCGGCATCATGGGTATTGATCGAGTTGGCCTAGAAACGTTCTTGACCTCATAGCCACACCGCCTCGCGCGATAGGAGCCTTTGTGGAGATAACCCCCCGCCCCGTGTTCTGGCAGGCCGATTTTGTGTCGCCCTCCACCTGGGCACCTACCGATGGGCCACGCCCGGCGTATCTGTTGCGCGCGGAATTTGAGGTTCCCCCCACTGCGGTATCTGTCACCGTGTTCGTCACCGCGCATGGCATCTACGACGTGGAGGTGGATGGCGAGCGGGCCACGCGGGCGGAGCTGGCTCCGGGGTGGAGTTCGTATGCGCACCGGCTGCGGTACCAGACCCTTGATCTCACCACCGCCGCGCCGCCTGGCCGCCACGCGCTCGGAGTGTGGCTGGGGGATGGCTGGTATCGGGGGCGGATTGGCTGCGATGGTGGCCTATGGGATGTGTACGGCTCCGACGTGTCCGTGTTGGCGCAGGTCGAGGTCGCGCATGACGATGGCCGCGTCGCCGTGCTGCCGCTCACCTGGCGGTGGGCGCCATCACCGATCACCGCCGCCGGACTGTACGAGGGCGAGACCTATGACGCCCGGTTAGAGCAGGTCGGCTGGTCGCGGCCCGGCTTCGACGATTCGGCCTGGGCCACGCCGACCGTGCTGCCCCGCGTCTCCTTCCCCCATGTGTTCGAGGCTCCGATCGGACCGGGTGTCGAGGTCATCGAGGCGTTGCGCCCGGTCGCCGTGGAGCGCCGCCCAGATGGCCGTGTGCGCCTTGACTTCGGGCAGAACACCTCCGGCAAGATACGGATCAGTGGCGTCGTAGCCCCGGCGGGGCACACGTTGCGGCTGCATCACACCGAGGTGCTGGAGGCCGATGGCACCCTGGGTACTCGCCCACTGCGCTCGGCCACCGCCATCGATACCTACACATTTGGCGAGGGCAACACCCCGATCACCTGGACGCCGCGCTTTACCATCCACGGCTTCCGCTACGCCGAACTCGAAGGCTGGCCCGAGGGATTTGACCCTGCCGAACATGTTGAACTTCTGGTGGTTCATTCCGTGATGGAACGCAGCGGCCATTTCGCCTCATCGCACGAGCTACTAAATGAGTTTCATCGAAACGTGGTGTGGGGGATGCGCGGCAACTTCGTTGATCTGCCCACCGACTGCCCCCAGCGTGACGAGCGACTGGGCTGGACGGGCGACATCGCCGTCTTCGCCCCGGCTGCGGTGTTCCTGTACAACTCGACAAGTTTCCTGTTGAACTGGCTGCGAGACGTCAAGGCCGAGCAGCGAGCCGACGGCACGATGCGCAACTACCACCCGTTCGTGGATTGGGGGTTCCCGCCGATGCCGTCGGCGGCGTGGGGGGACGCCGCGGTGCTTGTGCCCTGGGCGCTGTACCGACACACGGGACGCCTGGACATCCTGGCCGATCACGTAGAGTCGATGAGTGCCTGGATCGACCAGGTGGACGCCATTACCGGGCATACCGGGCATTGGTCGTCCGGTTTCACGCTGGGTGACTGGCTCGACCCTGGGGCGCCGCCGGAGCAGCCGAGCGCGTCGCTCACCGACAAGTACCTGGTGGCCACCGCCTACTACGCGCGGTCGGCCCGACTGACCGCCGAGGCGTGGCGCCTACTCGGAGATGAGTCACAGGCCGCGCGCTACGGGGCGCTGGCCACCCAGGCGCTCGACGCCTTCCGGCGCAACTACGTCACGCCCGCCGGCCGCCTCGTCTCGGACACGGTCACCTCGTATGCGCTAGCCATCTGCTTCGATCTGCTGACCCCAGAACAGTTTCCGGTGGCCGGGGCGCGCCTGGCCGAGCTGGTGGCGGACAAGGATCACAAC
>WQZL01000140.1 GCA_009780755.1 Promicromonosporaceae bacterium
TATTTTGGAGGCCAGCGGAGACGCCGTGGACGGTAAGCAGCAAGAGGTGTTGCCAACGGGTGCGTTGTGCGGCGGCATCGTTGGTGGAATCGAGCGGTTCAACCGGCGTGGGTGATTCGACCGGCGAATGGCGCAGGCCGCGTAGGGCGCGGACTTGCAGCAGGGAGAGGGCGTCGATGTACGGGGAACGTAGTTGCACGGCGCGGCCAAGCACGCGGCGGCGCTCCAGCGGCCAGGTGTTCCCGGTGATAGCCAGCACCCACTTACGGGTTAGCGCCAACTCTTCGAGGACCTGGTTTGCTAGGTCGTCACGGTCGCCCAGGGCCAGGTAGAGCCGGGCGATGCGTTCGTCGGTCTTGGCGATGGACATCTCCACGTTCTCGATCAGCGTATTCAACAGGGGCCACTCCTGGTAGGCCACCTGCAACTGCTCGAACCCGTCGGGTCGGGATTGAGCGAAGTCGCGCAGCGCCGTGCCCAGACCGAACCAGCCCGCCAGGTTGATGCGTGCCTGCGCCCAGCTGAACACCCAGGGGATGGCCCGCAAGTCGTCCAGCGAGTTCACCGATAGGCCGCGTTTGGCCGGGCGTGAGCCGATGGCGAGCAGGCCGATCTCCTCTAGCGGTGTCACCTGCGCGAACCACGCCGGGAATCCCTCCGTGCGTACCAGAGAGTGGAATCGCTCGCGGCTGGAGGCGTCCAGCGCGGCGGCCAGATCGGTGAATCGCTCTTTGGCCACGGCATTGCGGAACTCCAGGGAGGGAGAAGAGGCCAGCAGTGTCGCGGCGGCCACCTGTTCGATGTGCCGGGTGGCGATCTCCTTGTCGCCATAGCGGGCCAGGATCACCTCGCCCTGTTCGGTTAGTTTGAACCGGCCATCTACCGAGCGCGGCGGTTGGGCCAGCAGCGCACGGTTGGCCGGGCCGCCGCCCCGACCGAGCGAGCCGCCCCGGCCGTGGAACAACGTCAGCTCCAAGCCGTGGCTTTGCGCCCACTTTGCGATGCGGGATTGCGCCGAGTGCAGCGCCAGGGTCGCAGCCACCGGGCCGACATCCTTTGAAGAGTCGGAATAGCCGAGCATTACCTCGATCTTGCGACCGTTTGCCGCCAGGCGTGCCTGCACCTGGGGAAGCAAGATGGTCGCCTCCAGGATGTCAATGGCGGCCTCCAGGTCGGCGAATGTCTCGAATAGGGGGATCGCGTCGATGATGGGCCGGTCGTCCGGGTCGGGGAAGGCCAGTTCCGCCAGCTGGTACACGGCGGCCAGATGCTCGGGCTTCTGAGTGAAGGAGACAATGAACCGCCGGGCCGCGCGGATACCAAAGCGTCGC
Organism: Promicromonosporaceae bacterium; assembly: GCA_009780755.1. Taxonomy (GTDB): domain Bacteria; phylum Actinomycetota; class Actinomycetes; order Actinomycetales; family Cellulomonadaceae; genus Xylanimonas. Next base: position 1,332 of record WQZL01000140.1, read on the forward strand.
TGTACCCAGCCGAGCGAGCGGAATGTGTCGAGCACCTCCTTGGTGCGGTCGGCCAGGTCGGGGCTGTCCACCCCGTGCGCCGCAATATCGGCTAGTGCTTCTTCGTGTACCTGCGAGTGCTGCCTGATCTCCAGCTCAGCCAGGTGGAAGCCGAAGGTCTGCACCTGCCAGATGAGCTTCTGCAACGTGCCGTAGGCCAGGCGGGGGGCGCCGGCCTTGACCAGCGAATCCTGCACGATACGCAGGTCCGCCTCTAGCTGCTCGGCATTCGCGTAGGCCAGATCGGCGTCGCGGTGGCGGGTGGCGCCGATGCGTTCGGCGATCATGGTCAGCACTCCCCGGTGTGGCTCCTTAGGTGCCTGCACATCAGCCCTGGCCCACGCCTCGGCAGACATCTGCCGCTGCTTGTTCCACAGGTTGGTCAGCTCGGGGGAGGCGGGGGTGTCGTCGGCGGCGACGGTGAGCTTGCGGGCCAGCGTGCGCGCCTCTTTTTCCAGGGCGATGAGTACGGTGTCGCTCATCATGGTGGCGGCCTGCCGCGTGGTCTCCGGCAGCACGTTTGGATTGCCGTCGCGGTCGCCGCCGATCCACGAGCCGAGGCGCACGAAAGGCTCCGCCAGGGGCTGCTTGCGGCCTGCATCGTCGCCGAGCAGCCAATCGTCAACACGGCGGTATACCGACGGGAAGGTATGAAACAGCGTGGACTCAAAGACGTCCAGGGCGCTCTTTACCTCGTCAATGGGGGTGGGCTTGGTTACGCGCAGGGGAGCGGTGAGCCACAAGACATCGATTTCGGCCAGCAGGTGGCGGGTGTTTTCCGCGAGCGCCGTGCTTGCCGGATGCAGGATGTCGCGCTCGTCGAGCAGGTCGGAGATGCGACGCAGTGCGCGGGAGACACCCCGGCGGCGGGCCTCGGTGGGGTGCGCGGTGAGTACGGGTCGAAACTCGATGTTCTTTAGGGCTTCGATGGCATCTTCACGCCCCACTTCATCGGCCAGGGCGGTAAAGGCGCGCGGAATGGATTCCTCGATAATCACGTCGCTGCCAGACGATTCGACCTCGCCGCGACGCAGCGAACGGACCCGGTGGAATTCCTCGGCGAGATTTACCAGATGGAAATAGCAGGTGAAGGCGCGGGCCACCTGCTCGGCACGGTTAAGCGAGAGCGTATCAACGAAGGCGGCGGCCTCCGCCAGCCCGTCGGGGTCACCATAGCCGCGGATGGTCATCTGCCGCAGCCGTTCCACATCGTCAAGCAAATCCTGGCCGCCAGCCTCCTTGATGATGGCGCCGAGCAGTCCCGCGAGCAGCCGGACATCATCACGCATCTGGGCGGGCATGTCATAGCGGGCGATGCCACGCTCCTGTGCCGTCGGGGTGTTCTCGCTCATGGCCCGAGCATACCGGGGCTTGACCAACCGATGGGCATTAGCGACGCCTCGCTTCGCTCGCGCGAGGCCGCGAGAATGACGACGGGTGGGGCTAGAGCGTCAGGCCGATGGACAGGAGAACGCCGAAGGCCAGTTCGTAGAGGCCAGTGCCGGAGAGTACCGGCACGAGCGCTCGTCCCGTGGCCCGCGCCGCTACCGGCAGGCTGAGCAGGGCGGCCGGGCCGAGCAGCAGTAAGGTCAGCAGCGCCCACGGTGTTTGGGTGGCGATGATTGCCCCAAACAACAGCGGCAGCCAGATACAGGCGAGATACAGGCGGCGGGTGCGGCTATCGCCCAGGCGTACGGCGAGGGTGCGCTTGCCCGCAGCCGTATCGGTGGGCAGATCGCGCAGGTTGTTCACCACGAGCAGCCCGCAGGCGATCAGCCCCACCCCGGTCGCACCCAGCCCAGCCGCCCAGGTGAGGCGGCCCGCCTGAGTGAACGTGGTGCCAAGGGTGGCCACCAGGCCGAAAAACACGAAGACCCCAACCTCGCCCAACCCCGCATAGCCGTACGGGCGGCGCCCTCCCGTGTAGTACCAGGCGCCACCGATGCAGGCGGCGCCCACGGTAAGCAGCCACCAATGGCCGGTCAGCACCACGAGCCACAGGCCGAGGGCCGCCGCCACGCCGAAGGCCGCAAGCGCCGCCGCCCGAACATGCGCGGGCCGGGCCAGGCCCGATGCGGTCAGGCGCAGCGGCCCCACCCGGTTTAGGTCGGTGCCGCGTACGCCATCGGAATAATCGTTGGCATAGTTGGCGCCCACCTGTAGCGCGAGCGCCACGCCGAGGGCGAGCGCGGCTCGCCCAGGGTTGAACAGGTCGATCTGTCCGGCTGCCGCCGAGCCGATTAGCACCGGCGCAACAGCGGCGGGCAGGGTGCGGGGCCGGGCGCCAGCAATCCATTCAGTGCGAGTTGCCATTGGTGCACACTCCAGAGGTTGGCGAACCGGACTTTTCGCGGCTTTCCCCACGGCGAACCGGATGTTTCGCAGCATATAACCATGATTAACCTGCGAAACATCCGGTTCACCGTCGAAGTTATCCGTTAGGTGCCTGGTTTGTGATTGAGAGACGGAGGATGGCATTAATGAGGGCGGGACGGTCAAGCTTACCTAACGTGGTGCGAGGCAGAGCGTTGGTCACGTAGATGCGGTGCGGGGCCGAGGGCGGGCCGAGCGAGTCGGTGATTTGGCGTCGAACCAAGGCCAGCAGTTCAGGGGAGACCGGGGTCAGCCCATCTGTACCCTCCGGTTTCGCGAACACCGCAACAACGGCCTGTCCCCAACGTTCATCGGGCACTCCGACCACGGCCACCTCGGTGGCCAGTAAGGGCAGACCCAGTAGTTCCGCCTCGACCGGTTCGGGGGCGACGTTCACCCCGCCGGTGATGACCACGGTATCGGCGCGGCCGTGAACCGATAACACCCCGGCCTGGTCAATCCGCCCGAGATCTGATGTGCGGAACCAGCGGACGCCGTCGGCGTCGGTGTGAAAGGCGGCGTTGGTGGTCGCGGCATCACCTAGATATCCGTCGGCCAGCATGGGTCCGGCAAGCTCGACCAAGCCACCTTCGGCGATCCGCAGCCGCACGCCGGTTAAGGGTGCGCCATCGTAGACGCAGCCACCTGCGGTTTCCGTCATGCCATAGGTGCGGATCACGTTGATGCCACGCTCGATAGCCTGCCGCAGCAGGGCGGGAGGAGTAGCGGCGCCGCCTAACAGCACGGCTTTACAGCGGGCAAGCAGGCTGAGGGTGTTCTCGGCGGCGCTCGGCAGGGCGAGAGTGTCGTGACAGCCCTGCCGAGCGGCGGTGAAGGCGGTTTGTAGCTGGGTGGGTACGAGAGAGAGGTATACGGGCGCGTCGTCGGCCAACGCTCGCTCTAGCAGGTGAGCGAATATCGCGCTGGTGACCTTACTCCCGGTAGGTGCGGCCATTAGCGCATCGGGCATCCCGACGTTGGCGGCCAGCGCGGCGCGTACCGTCACCTGAAATCCGGCGATGTGCTGCGGTGGCAGGGCCAGCACCCAGCGCCCTGGGCCACCGAGGCGAGCATGGGTGGCCTCGGCCGAGGCACGCAAGGCGGCCCCACTAAGTGTTACCAGACGCCCGTGTCCGACGGAACCCGAGGTTCGCATCTGCACGCCGTGTTCCAGGGCCGCTGCGGCACGTTCAATCAGGGTGGAGCTGGCGAGATTCGGCGTGGGTTCCACAAACTACTAGGGTAGGCGTTGGTTTGGCTGAATGTTGTATGGTTGCGCGGCGCTTGCTTGCAAGTCGCCCAATACATAGATAAGAGTCGAGAGGTAGTTAATGAGAAAGCGTATGACCCCCCTAGTGGTCGGGGTCTTGGCCGTGGCCTTGACCCTAACCGGCTGTAGCGGGGATGAACCCCTGGTGGAGCCGTCGCCCTCGCCGACACCCACCGAGACAGTGGAGCCGTCGCCCTCGCCTTCGCCTGAGCCGTCCCCAGAACCCGCGTGCCCCATCCAATGGCCGCTGACCGGCGTCGCGGTGGATGATGAGGATGAGATCGCGCAGATTCCGGCGCTGGCCATCAAAATCGAGAACTCACCGCAGTCCCGCCCGCAGATGGGGCTGGAGTATGCCGACATCGTTTTCGAGCAGATGGTAGAGGGCGGCATCACGCGTTATGTGGCCGTCTATCACTCGAATATTCCCGAGGCGGTACTTCCCGTGCGGTCCGGCCGCCCACAGGACACGGCGATAGTTGCGCCGTTCCACGGCCTATTCGCATACTCGGGCGCCCAGCGCCGCTTCATCGATCAGATCAATGAGGCCGGCATTCAATCCATCATCATGGATTCGGGTCACGCTGGCTTCCGCCGCACCCCCGACCGCCGCGCCCCGCACAACGTGATTGGCGACCCCGAGGTGTTCCTCAGCCAAGCCCGCGACGACCGCCAGGTGCCCGCGCCTCAGATTTTCCAGTATGCCTGCGAGGCGGGTTTGGGCACGGCAGCCGCCACCGGCTGGCCCGTCGAGCAGGTCACCGCGCGGATGTCGGGCGCCCAATCGTCCATCTGGAACTGGGACGAGGAGTCTGGCACCTTCCTCCTATCCAACGGTGCTAACCCGGCCATGTCCGTGGCCGATGTGCAACTATCCGCCGTGAACGTGGTACTGCTGGCCATCCGCCTGGAGTACGGACAGGGCGTGCCCGAGACGATGCTCTCGCTGCGGTATGGCCGGGCAATGATTGCCGCCGGTGGCCGGTTCATTGAGGCCCGCTGGGAAAAGGGATACCACCAGGATCCAATCATCCTGCTTGATTTGGAGGGTGAGGAAATTCTGCTCGATCCAGGCAACACCTGGATTCATTTGGTACCAATGCACGACGGCGGCAGCTGGACGTTCGTCGATGCTGACGGAAACGATGCGATCGGCGCTGGCGACTCCGCCGACTGACCCGGCAGCGTTGAAGATAAGCGTGAGGGGCGCCAACCACCTGGTTGGCGCCCCTCACGCTTTAGCTTGGGGCCGACCGGTCAGTAGTAATGCGGGAACGGCGACCAGTTGGGGTCGCGGCGTTCTAGGAACGCGTCACGGCCCTCCTGCGCCTCTGCGGTCATATAGGCCAGGCGGGTGGCCTCCCCCGCAAATACCTGCTGCCCGGCCAGGCCATCGTCGGCCAGGTTGAAGGCGAACTTAAGCATTCGGATGGCCTGCGGCGATTTGGTGGCGATGATGCGGGCGTAGTTCAGCGCAAGCAATTCGAGGTCATCATGCTCGGCGACCTCATTGACGGCCCCCCAACGCTCGGCATCATCGGCCGAATACTCCCGGGCCAGGAAGAAGATTTCTCGCGCGCGCTTTTGCCCCACCTGCCGGGCCAAGAGCGCGCTGCCATAACCGCCGTCAAAGGAGCCGACATTGGCGTCCGTCTGCATGAAGCGGGCATGCTCGCGACAGGCCACGGTTAGATCGGCCACCACATGCAGCGAATGCCCGCCGCCGGCGGCCCAGCCGTCCACCACGGCGATAACTACCTTGGGCATGGTGCGGATGAGGCGCTGCA
>WQZL01000141.1 GCA_009780755.1 Promicromonosporaceae bacterium
CCAGGGATCAGGCCGGGCACGTCGGCCACGGTGTAGCGGGCCTCTCCCGCCTGCACGACGCCCAGGTTTGGCACCAGCGTCGTGAAGGGGTAATCGGCGATCTTGGGCCGTGAGGCGGAGATGGCGGCAATCAGCGAGGATTTGCCCGCACTCGGGAAGCCGACCAGGGCCACATCGGCGATGGTCTTGACTTCGAGTACCACCGAGGCGCTATCCCCCGGCTCGCCCAGCAGGGCAAAGCCTGGCGCCTTGCGCTTCGGGGAGGCCAGCGCCCGGTTGCCCAGGCCACCCTTGCCCCCAGCGGCGAGTACGTACTCGGTGCCCGCGCCGACGAGATCGGCCAGCAGATTACCGTCTATATCCTTGACTACGGTGCCATCGGGCACGGGCAGGATCAGATCTTCGGCCTTGGCCCCGTCACGGTCATCACCCTTGCCCTGCCCGCCCGAACCGGCGCGGCGGTGCGGCGAATGATGATAGGCCAGCAGCGTTGTCGTGCCGGGGTCAACTCGCAGGATCACGGAACCGCCATCGCCACCGTTTCCGCCGTCGGGGCCAGCCAGCGGCTTGAACTTCTCGCGGCGGATGGAAGCGACGCCGTGCCCGCCGTCGCCACCGGCGGCGTGCAGGGTCACGCGATCAACAAAGGAGGCCATGTGCCTATTCTCTCAGGATTGCTTAGGTATGCCGAAAACGTCACTCTGCGCGAAGTCGCAGAGCCTAGAGTCACAGGTAAGGCAAGAGGGGCGCACCGGGTGTGGCGCGCCCCTCTTGAGAAGTGTGGGTCGGATCAGGACTCGACAGCCACGATGTCTACAACCTTGCGGCCACGACGGGTACCGAACTTGACGGCACCAGCGGTCAGCGCGAACAGGGTGTCGTCGCCACCGCGACCGACATTCACGCCGGGGTGGTGCTTGGTGCCGCGCTGGCGGATCAGAATCTCGCCGGCCCTGACAACTTGGCCGCCGTAGCGCTTGACGCCGAGGGACTTGGCGTTCGAGTCGCGACCGTTCCTAGAGGAGCTTGCGCCCTTTTTATGTGCCATGTTGGCTCACCTGCTTTCGTGTGATGAAGTCGTATGGGTCTTACTTGATGCCGGTTACCTTCAGGCGGGTCAACGGCTGGCGGTGACCCTGGCGCTTGCGGTAGCCAGTCTTGTTCTTGTACTTGAGGATGACGATCTTCGGACCCTTCTCGTCCCGAATGACCTCGGCGGTGACCTTGACCTTTGCCAGCTTGGCGGCGTCGGTGGTCACCTTCTCCCCGTCAACGAGCAGCAGGGCGGGCAGTTCGACCTTGTCGCCTGCCTTCGCGTCGATGCTGTTCATCACAACGATGTCGCCAACAGTTACCTTCTCCTGGCGGCCACCGGCCTTGACGATCGCGTAAACCACGGTTCTTTCTCCTTCATTGGCGCCCCGCTCGTCGTGCTACACCGGCTTGATCTGCAACCCACATCGCCTCAACGAGTAGGTGCGGTGCGTCCGCGCGGGCACGCGGCAAAAGCACGCCAATGGGCGCGCCAACCGGCGATTCTACACCAAGCCCAGATAAGGCCCAAAACCTGTGCCGTTAGCCGCCGCGGCCACCGTAACCGCCACAGACAATCCTACTTGTAGCCGTCGAAGACCAGGTCAAGTCGGTACCCTGGAAAGTCCTCCCGAGGTATCGTCCCAACCGCAATACTCACGTTGTTTCGCTCGCTTCGACGTCCTTGGCTTCTGCGGGGTCGTAATGTTCCGCGCTGCGCTTGTCAACGAGTTCCTTGATCTCGGTAGAGACCGAACGGGTTCGGCTCTGCTCTCGATCTGCATCCTCGTGGGCGCGGTCGGCGGCGGCGGCGATGCTGGCCAAAGTGTTCTTGACCGCCTCGCGGGCCTCGGAGTTTTCCTCGGGCAGACGCGGCACCTCGGTAATGTCACCGGGGCGCGAGGCGCGTTTGCGCTTGGGGCGCTTTGTTGGTTCTTCGACCGTCGGCTCGACCTCCGCTGGCACCGGTGCAGGCGTGGCGCCGGGCAACTCGCGCGGCTCCTGATGCACGATGAAGCCGCGGCCCTTGCAATGCTCGCAGGTCTCGCTGAACGCCTCGACCAGCCCCTGGCCGACGCGTTTGCGGGTCATCTGCACTAGGCCCAGCGACGTGACCTCGGCCACCTGATGCTTGGTGCGATCACGACCCAGGCATTCGACCAGGCGACGTAGCACCAGGTCACGGTTGGATTCAAGCACCATATCGATGAAGTCGATCACGATGATGCCGCCGATGTCGCGCAGCCGTAGCTGTCGGACGATCTCCTCGGCTGCCTCTAGGTTGTTGCGCGTCACGGTCTCTTCGAGCGTGCCGCCCGAGCCGGTGAACTTGCCGGTGTTCACATCTACCACCGTCATCGCCTCGGTGCGGTCGATCACCAGCGAGCCACCCGAGGGCAGCCACACCTTGCGATCCATGCCCTTGGCCAACTGCTCGTCAATGCGATGCTTGGTGAACACATCCTGTGGCTGGACCCATTTGGTAACGCGTTCGCGCAGGTCGGGGGCGAGCTGTTCGACGTAGGTGGAGATTTCCTGCCACGCACCATCACCCTGGACAACAAGGGAGTTGAAGTCGTCGTTAAAAATGTCGCGCACCACGCGGATGGCCAAATCCGGCTCGCCCTGGAGCAGTGTGGGGGCGTTCGTGCCCTTTAATCCCGCCTTCTTGCTTATCGCCTCCCACTGCGTTTTTAGGCGCTCGACGTCGGCCGTGAGTTCCTGCTCGGAGGCGCCCTCGGCGGCGGTGCGGACAATCACACCGGTGTCGTCGGGCACGATTTCGCGCAGAATCTTCTTTAGGCGCGAGCGTTCCACATCGGGCAGCTTGCGGCTGATGCCGGTCATGGAGCCGCCGGGCACGAGTACCAGGTATCGACCCGCCAGAGTGATCTGCGAGGTTAGGCGGGCGCCCTTGTGGCCGATGGGATCCTTGGTGACCTGCACCAGCACCGAGTCGCCACTCTTGAGCGCGTCCTCAATGCGGCGCTCGGAGCCGCCTTCAACCCCGGCGGCGTCCCAGTTCACCTCGCCGGCATAAAGCACGGCGTTGCGGCCCTTGCCCACATCAACGAAGGCGGCCTCCATTGAAGGCAGCACGTTCTGCACTCGGCCCAGGTAGACGTTGCCCACCATTGATGCCTGCGACTGCTGCGAGACGTAGTGTTCGACAAGTACGCCGTCTTCTAGGACCGCGATCTGGGTGCGGGCGTTCGCCTCGCGGACCAGCATCGTGCGGGTGACAGATTCGCGGCGGGCCAGGAATTCGGCCTCGGTGATGATCTGTCGGCGACGGCCCGCATCCCGCCCGTCGCGGCGACGCTGGCGCTTGGCCTCCAGACGGGTGGAACCCTCCAGCGCGGTTACCCGGTCACGGGTGCCGGTACGTTCGGTACGGGAGCGGCGACGACGACGCCGTGAGCTGTCCGAACCGTCCAGGTCGCCATCGGCCTCATCTGCTGGCGCCTCGTCGGGGGCGTCCTCTTCGACTGACTCATCTGCTTCGTCACCATCGGCGGAGCGCGAACCACCCTTGCGGCCGCGCCCACCCCGGCGACGGCGACGCCGCGGACGGTCTTCGTCATACACGATCTCGACGTCCGGGTCGTCCTCGATCATGTCGAGTTCACCCAGCTCGATGATGACGGCCCCTTCGGCCACTAGTTCGGCCTCGATTGCCCCGACCTCTTTGGCTGCGGCGTTTTCCGGTTTGGTCAGTCGTTTCGGCTTCGCCGGGGGCGGCGGAGGCTCGGTGGTTGCGCCGGTCGAAACCACTTCCGCCGGTTCCGCCTTGGCGCTCTTTTCGGGTAGCACAATCTCCGAAAGCTCACGGGTTGGCTTCTTGCGCGCCTGAACGCGGGGCGCGGGCAGCTCAATGTCGGCGACGGCGAAATCGAGCGGCAGAGCTACCGCCTCTACCTCGGCGGCGGCGAATGTGGGCACATCCGTTGCTCCAGCCGGACGGGTTACCCGTTTGCGAGCCGGACGAACGGGTGCGGCCGTCAGATCGGGGGCCTGGAATAGCAGGGCCGTGGTGGCCAGACGGGGTGCGACCTCCGGCGGCTCCTCGGTCGGCGTTTGCGACTTCTTCGCCGGCGCCCGCTTGCGGGCAGGCGCCTTCACAAGAGGCTCGGCCTTCGGCGGCGGGCCGGAATCTGCGGGTTCGGCGGCCTTTGTGGTGCCGGTGGCTCTGGTCGCTCGCTTCCGAACCGGCTTCTCGGCTGGCTCGGCCTCGGTAGCCGCCACTGGATCGGCCACAGCCTTCGCGGTGGTGGCGCGCTTACGGGTCGCCTTCTTGGGTGCCTCTTCGGTTGGTGCTGGTGCCGCCGCCTCGGCGGGAGTGGCGGCGGCTTCTCCAGCCGGTCGGGTAACGCGGCGACGGGCTGGTCGCTTGGCGGCGGGGGCTTCTGTGTCCGCCTGTTCAGGGCTGAGCGTCTGCTCGGTCATCGTGGGGATGCTCCTATACGTCGGCAGCCCGCTCCACATCGGCGGGCGCCGGTTCGCCAAACATCCGTGAAGCGTCACGCGCTCCCGGATGAAAGTCTCGGTGCCGGCTCGCATATCTGTCTCGCAGGTGCCTGGCGGCCTCGTTGGGGGTTGCCCAACCGGCTGCGGCACGCGTACGCGACCAAACAAATCCGGCGCTGTCAGGGGATGTGGCCCTGACGGCTGACATCTATTATCGCACGACCTTAACCAAACCGTGACCAAGCGACACGCTGGAGCGCAATCTCGGCGACTGATTGCTACGCTTGATGCATGACTGCTACGGCCTTCGTTCAGCCCGAGGTGATCCCCCAGCGCGATCTGCGTAACTCCGTCGGGGAGGTGTTGCGCCGCGCCAACGCCGGGCAAGAGTTCGTGGTCACCACCAATGGCGAACCGATGGCCCGCGTGATGCCGCTGACACCCCGCGCGCCCAGCCTCGATCGAGTGCCCTCCCATCCCGCAAAACGTCAAGGCGGGTTCACGCTTCCCCTGTACAGCGGCGGAATCTCTGTACAGCAATTCCTCGATGAGAACCGGGAAGATCGGCTATGAGGGTCTACCTGGATACCTCGGCTGCTGGGAAGCTGATCCGACTGGAACCTGAATCTAAGGCGATGACAGACTTCGCTAACGATCCGAGGTTTACCCTTGTTGGTTCCTGGTTATTGGTAACTGAGCTGCGACGCATGGCAGTTCGATCCGGCATTCCCCAAAGTGAGGTAACCGCTGTCCTCAACGGCATTGAGATATACCCCCTCACCGCACAGGACTTCGAATTCGCTGGTACCCTCCCCGACTCAGGGGTGCGCAGCCTAGACGCCCTGCATCTGCAATCAGCCAGCGCACTCCGAGTTGACTTTGTAGTTACCTATGACCGGCGCATGAAGGATGTATCCTCGCGCGTGTATGGCCTGCCGGTGCTAGAACCAGGCCGCGACCCGGATGACGACCCGGCCTCCGAAGTAGCCAGGCGACTACAGCAGGCCGCTGGCCTTTAGGTGTTCGGTACTTGACGGCACCTCGGGAACGCCCCACTGGGCCACTAGGCGCTCCGACCAATCCTCGGCCGTGCGACCGCCGAAGTATTCAGACTGTGCGGCGTCGTGTTCGCGGAGTACGGTCTCACCGGCTTGCTTGTCGAGCGTGCGGTAGCGTTCGCGGTGTACCTGCACGTCAAACGGTAGGCGCGGCTTGACTGCGAACGTGCGGGCAGGCTTGCCCAGCGCAATGCCGAACAGCGGGTACGTGTATTTGGGTAAGCCCAGCAACTCGCTGATCTTCGCCGACTCGTAGCGCACCAGCCCGATCACCACTCCCCCATACCCGAGCGACTCGGCGGCCAGCAGCGTGTTTTGCGCGGCTAGCGCGCCGTCTACCGAGGAGATCAGTAGCGATTCGACGCCCTTCGGTTGGAACTCGGCGTCGTGCATCTCGGCGGCCTGCGCCGCCAACGTCAGGTCACCGACGAATAGCAGGAAGGCCGAGCAGCCGGTGATGGCGGGCTGCGGCACCAGGTCGAAGAGGGCTTGCTTGGTCTCCGCGGATTCGACCACCACAATTGAATAGCTCCAGAACGCCTTCCAGGACGAGGCCGCGCGACCGGCGTCGATAATCGCGTCAAGGGTCTGGGCCGGAATTGGCTCATCGGTGAACTTGCGGACAGAAACGTGGTTCATCATCAGATCAATGGTCTGGTTCATGAAGTGAGTCTACCCCTGCCAAGCCGCACTAAACTTCCGCCACGACCGCTCTCTGCCCCTTCCCGATCCCGGTGGTTGAGTAGGCCCGCCAGGGCCATGTCAAACCACCCTGCCGGTTGGTTGAGTAGCGAGGCACGAGCGTGTCGAAACCACCGCCACGGCATGTCATCCTGCGCGACCGGAGGGAGTCGCAGAACCTAGACCAGACGGTGATCGTCAACTCTGGGTCCTGCGACTACGCTCGTTCCTCGCTCCGCGCAGGATGACGTTAGGGCCGGTTTAGATGCGAGTCGTCTAGGTGCCCGTTGTTGAAGGCTCGGTAGAGGAACGCGGCCATCGCCTGCCGCTCCACATTGGCTCCCGGACGGAACAACCGGTAACCGTCATACTGCCAGCCAGTAGTGATCCCTGTGGAGAACAGCCACTCGATCTCGCGGAAGAACGCGGCCCCTACTGGCACATCACGGAACGTTGCTGTACCTGGTGGGGTGAACGCCGGGGAACCAGCCGCAC
>WQZL01000142.1 GCA_009780755.1 Promicromonosporaceae bacterium
GTGAGTGTCTTGCGCTTGATGTTCTTCTCTGAGAGCTCCTTTGTCGGGAGAGAGGTGCATGTCAGGTGACGCGCACACCCCCCATTAAACTTTCAGAGAGAGAGAGAGAGAGAGAGAGAGAGCATTTGGCGCACATCGGACGAAGATCCGTCGCAAAACGATGCAAATCAGACAAAATGGTTTGGGGGTGATCCTCACCACCCTCGGAGAGAGACCGGCGGAGCTACACCTGGTGGTTGAGCCTGCAGGAACCGTGAACCGGCCTGGGCTCGGTGGGTGACCAGGCCCAGGCCGGTTCAGCAGTTTGCCTAGGTTCTGCGACTTCGCAGAATGACGTGAGGTAGGTGAACTAGACGATGTGGTCCTTGAAGCGGACGATTTTGGCGAACTCTTGGGGGTCAAGGCTTGCGCCGCCTACCAGGGCGCCATCGATGTCCGGCTTAGCCATGATCTCGGCCACATTGGAACTCTTCACCGATCCGCCGTACAGCACGCGGGTGGTCGCAGCCACCTCCGGACCGTACATCTTGGCCAGGGCCTCGCGGATTGCTCCAATAACCTCCTGGGCATCCTCTGGGGTGGCCACCTCTCCGGTGCCAATGGCCCACACCGGCTCGTAGGCGACAACAACGTGGGCCAGCTCGGCAGGCGACAGGTTGGCCAGGGAACCCTTCAGCGAGTCCACTGTGAATGGCACATGGTTGCCTGCCTTGCGGATTTCCAGCGGCTCACCCACGCAGACGATGGCCGTAATGCCCTCGGCAGCCAAGGCGCGAACCTTGTCGTTTACCAGTGCGTCGGTTTCGCCGTGGTACTCCCGGCGCTCTGAGTGGCCAACGGCGCAGTACGCCACGCCCAGCTTCGCGAGCATGGAGACGGAAATCTCGCCGGTGTACGCGCCCGACTTGTGCTTAGAAACATCCTGGGCGCCATATTTGACGCCCAACTTGTCACCATCTACGAGGGTCTGCACGGAGCGCAGGTCAGTAAACGGCACCAGTACAACCGCTTCCGCGTCCTCAAAGTCGTGCTTGGCATCGGTTAGCGTCCACGCCAGTTTTTGCACGGTCGCAATGGCCTCAATGTGGTCGAGGTTCATCTTCCAGTTGCCCGCCATCAGCGGGGTGCGGTTAGCCATGTGTTCAGCCCTCCAGAACAGCAATGCCAGGGAGGGTCTTGCCCTCCAGGAGTTCCAGCGACGCACCGCCGCCGGTGGAGATGTGTGAGAAGCCAGCCTCATCGAAGCCGAGTACCCGCACGGCCGCAGCCGAGTCGCCGCCGCCCACGATGGAGAACGCGCCGTTAGCGGTAGCGTCCACGATGCCCTGGGCCACCGCGCGGGTGCCGGCGGCATAGTCGGGGTTCTCGAAGACCCCCATCGGGCCGTTCCAGGCGATGGTCTTGGCGTCGGCCAGCTTGGCGGCGAATAGTGCACCGGATTCGGGGCCAATGTCCAGGCCCATCTTGCCGCTCGGCATGGCGTCGCAGGGGAAGGTACCGGCCACGGGGCCGTTGAACTCGTCGGCCACCACCACGTCGATGGGCAGCACGATCTCGACGCCCTTAGCCGCGGCGCGCTCCAGATACTCGGTGACGGTGGGCACTTGGTCCAGCTCCAGCAGGGAGGAGCCAACCTCATGCCCCAAAGCCTTCAGGAAGGTGAACATCATGCCGCCACCAATCAGGATGCGGTCGGCCTTTTCGATCAGGTTATCGATAAGGGGCAGCTTGTCGGAGACCTTCGCGCCGCCAAGGATGACGGCGTAGGGGCGGGCCGGGTCGGTGGTCGCCTTCGAGAGAGACTGCACCTCCTTTAGCACCAGGTCACCGGCGGCTGACGGCAGGGCGCGGGCCACATCGTAGACGGATGCCTGCTTGCGGTGCACCACGCCAAAGCCGTCGGAGACGAAGCAGTCCACCATCGTGGACAGCTCGGCGGCTAGGGTCTCGCGCTCGGTGTCCACCTTGGAGGTCTCACGCGGATCGAAGCGCACGTTTTCCAACAGCGCGATCTCCCCGTCCCGCAGGGCGGAGACGGTGGCCCGCGCGCTCTCCCCGGTCAGGTCGGTGGCCAGGGCTACCGGCTTGCCCAGCAGTTCGCCCAGGCGCTTTGCTACGGGGGCCAGGGAATACTTCTCCTCGAAGGTGAAGCCACCGGTGGGCTTCGGGCGGCCCAGGTGGGCGGTGACGACCACGCGGGCGCCGGCGTCGAGCAGGCGGTTAAGCGTGGGCAGCGCGGCCTTGATGCGACCGTCATCGGTGATGGTGGTGCCATCTAGGGGCACGTTGAAGTCGGAGCGAACGAGTACGCGCTTGCCGTTCAGGTCGCCTAGCTGGTCAATGGTCTTGGTCATTGAGAATCCTTGGAGTTGGTTTCGGTGGTGGTTTGGCGGACATAGCCAGACGCCCGCGCAATTTGGGCGCGGGCGTCTGGCTTTATGGCTTGCTTAGAGCTTGGCGCCGACCAGCAGGGTCAGGTCAACCATGCGGTTGGAGTAGCCCCACTCGTTGTCGTACCACGAGGAGACCTTCACCATGTCGCCGATCACCTTGGTCAGCGGCGCGTCGAAGATCGAGGAGTGCGGGTCCTTGACGATGTCCGAGGAGACGATCGGGTCTTCGTTGTAGGCCAAGATGCCCTTGAGCGGGCCTTCGGCGGCGGCCTTCATCGCGGCGTTGACCTCGGCTACGGTGACCTCGCGGGCCAGGGTGACGGTCAGGTCGGTGACGGAGCCGGTGGGCACGGGCACGCGCATGGCGAAACCGTCCAGCTTGCCCTTGAGGTTCGGCAGCACGTCACCGATGGCCTTGGCGGCACCGGTCGAGGTGGGCACGATGTTCTCGGCGGCGGCGCGGCTACGGCGCAGGTCGGAGTGCGGGGCGTCCACGATGTTCTGGTCGTTGGTGTATGCGTGGATGGTGGTCATCAGGCCGCGGACGATGCCGAACTCCTCGTCGAGCACCTTGGCGAACGGCGCCAGGCAGTTCGTGGTGCAGGAGGCGTTGGAGATCTTGTGCTGAGTGGCGGGGTCGTAGGTGTCTTCGTTTACGCCCATCACGATGGTGTTGTCCACGCCGTCGCCGGGAACCGAGAGCAGCACCTTCTTGGCGCCAGCGTCGAGGTGCCATTGCAGCTTGTCGGCGGAACGGAAGATGCCGGTGCATTCCAGCACGATGTCAACGCCCAGCTCGCCCCACGGGATTTCCTGCGGGTTACGCACGGCTGAGGCGTGGATGGTCTTGCCATCAACGATCAGCGCGTCGTCGTTGTAGTCCACCGAGAAACCGAACTTCTTGAATGAAGTGTCGTACTTCAGCAGGTGGGCGAGCGTCTTGTTGTCGGTCAGATCGTTGATCGCAACAACCTGGATGTCCTCACCGCGCTCGAAGATTGCACGAAAGACGTTACGACCGATACGGCCAAAGCCGTTGATGCCAACGCGAATGGTCACGTTCTGCTCCTAATTAGCTGCACGCCGGTGCGTGCGTAGATGTCTGGACGGTATCCCAGTCTAGTCCCGCTTGGAGACCTCGCCGAACCAAATCGTTACCTTTGACTGCTTTAGCGGCTAATCGAGGTCTTCGAGGCTCAGTCCGGCCTCGGTGTCGGGGATGCCTAGATCGTGGGCGCGTTTGTCGGCGGTGGCTAGCAGGCGACGAATGCGGCCCGCCACGGCATCCTTCGACAGCGGCGGATCGGCTAGAGCGCCCAGCTCCTCCAACGATGCCTGCTTGTGGGCCATGCGTAGCTCACCGGCCTGCCGCAGATGCTCGGGCACGTCATCGGCCAAAATCTCAAAGGCGCGTTGCACGCGGGCGCCGGCGGCCACGGCGGCGCGAGCGGAGCGACGCAGGTTGGCATCGTCGAAATTGGCCAGGCGGTTAGCGGTGCCGCGCACCTCGCGGCGGGCGCGGCGCTCCTCCCAGATGACGAAGGTTTCGATGGCGCCCATTCGTTTAAGCATCTCGCCGATGGCTTCCCCATCGCGAATCACCACGCGATCAACGCTGCGCACCTCGCGGCTCTTGGCCTGCACGCCGAGGCGACGGGCGGAACCCACTAGGGCCAAGGCGGCCTCCGGGCCGGGGCAGGTTATTTCTAGGGCCATCGAACGGCCAGGCTCCGTGAGCGAGCCATGAGCCAGGAACGCGCCGCGCCACACGGCCTCCGCCTCGGCCACCCCGGCAGAGACCACATCGGGGGAAAGCCCCCGAATAGGGCGGCCTCGTTGGTCGAGTAGACCGGTCTGCCGGGCCAGCGACTCCCCCTCGCGCACCACGCGCACCACGTAGCGGGCGGACTTTCGCAATCCCCCGGCCTGCACCACGATCAGGTCGCTGTGGTGGCCGTATAGGTCGGCCAGGTTCTGCCGCAAACGGGCTGCCACCGACTCCGTATCGATCTCCGCTTCAACCACAACGCGGCCCGAAATGATGTGTAAGCCGCCGGAAAACCGCAGCATTGCAGAGACTTCCGCCTTGCGACAGGAGATACGGGTTACCTTGATCTGCGCAAGCTCTTCTTTCACCTGAGCCGTTAAAGCCATGCGCGAATCCTAGTCCCTATAAATCCACCTCGTTGCCCCGCCTTCACGTAGATGGTTGAACAACACCGTCATCCTGCGCAAAATGACGGCTTTACCTAACATCGCCGAGTACCGAAGCGAAGACGTCGCGGTAGGCGGCGGCTAGTCGGAGCGAGTCGTGACGGGCGGTGCCATCACCGAGCGCCACCTGCCGCATCACTAGTTTCGCGCCCATTATGGCCGTGGCGCGCTGCGCCTCGTCGATGTCTTCAATGGCTGAGGGATCGGCCACCACCACATCCACTCGCAACTCGGGGGCGTGTTGATGCAGGGCTAGCAGGTGATCGACGGCGGTTAGCCCCGAGGTCTCCGTCTCGACGCCGAGGTTTAGGGCCACACAACGCCGGGCCTTAGTGTCCAGCAGGGCGTCACGAATCTGCGGCACCAGCAGATGCACCAACACGGAGGTGTACCAGGAGCCGGGGCCAAGCACCACCCAATCGGCCTCCTCAATGGCCGTCACCGCCTCCGCGCAGGCGGGTGGGTTGGCCGGGTCTAACCACAGGCGCTCGATCCGGCCTTCAGCTAACGCGACATTCACTTGCCCGGCAACGTGTCGCCTTTCGCCATCCTTTACTACGTCCGCCTTCACCACGAGCGGTGCGGTTGACAGCGGCAGCACCCGGCCGCGGGCGCCAAGCAGCTTGCCCACCCAGTCGAGGCCAGCCACCGGATCGGAGATCAGTTCCCAGACGGCGGCGATGAGCAGGTTGCCCAGGGCGTGGTTGTCGAGGGGACCTGCCGTGTGAAAGCGGTGCTGTAATACGGCAGCCCAGAGTCGGCCCCATTCGGAATCGTCGGTGAGCGCGGCCAGGGCCATGCGCAGGTCACCGGGCGGCAAACCGCCAAGTTCTGCACGCAGACGGCCCGAGGAACCGCCGTCATCGGCCACGGTGACTATCGCGGTGAGGCGGTCAGAAACGTGGCGCAGCGCCCGTAGCGTCGCGGACAGCCCGTGGCCCCCGCCGAGGGCGACCACCGCAGGATTCGATGATGGCAGCGGCATGACTACTCCCGGCCCAGGTCACGGGTGGTAATGGATACACGCGTGCCCTGCTCGCGCAGGCGTTTTGCTATCTCCTCGGCGATAGCTACCGAACGATGTTTACCGCCGGTGCAGCCGATGGCGATGGTGGCGTAGCGTTTCTCCTCGGCCAGATACCCGGCCAGCACCGGTTCAAGGGCGTGAACGTATCGCTCAATGAAGTCGAGGGCGCCGGGACGAGACAACACATACTCCCGCACGGGCTGGTCACGCCCGGTCAGGTGTCTAAGCTCACTAATCCAGTAGGGGTTGGCCAAGAAGCGCACATCGGCTACATGGTCGGCGTCCATCGGCAGGCCGTACTTGAAGCCGAAGGCAACCACGTTGACCCGCAACACATCGGGCGATCCATCGGCGACCACGGCTCGCACCTCGCGAGCCAGATCGTGTACGGAGAGTACCGAGGTATCAATCACGCAGTCGGCCCGCTGCTGCACGGAGACAAGGATGCGGCGCTCCTCGGCAATGCCATCCATGATCCGACCATCTCCCTGTAGCGGGTGGGGGCGGCGCACGGTATCGAAGCGGCGCACCAACGCCTCATCGGAGGCGTCAAGGAACAGGATGCGCGTGTTAACCCCGGCCGCCTTTAGATGAGCCAGCGCCTCGTCCAGTTCGGCGAAGTATTGCCGCCCGCGCACATCTACCACCACGGCTAGGCGTTCGATGGCTGACCCGGCGCGGGTCATCAGATCCACCATAGGGCGGATCATCATGGGCGGCAGATTGTCCACCACAAACCAGTCGCGATCCTCTAGCACGCTCGCAGCCTGGCTGCGCCCGGCCCCCGACATGCCGGTGATGAGCAGCACCTCCGGCTCCTTGTACGCGGGGGCACGCGTGGTGGCCTCGACGGCCGGGATTCCATGAGGCACGGTGAGCGGGTTATCCGACATGACATCAAGGATGCCAGCGAGCGGGACACACCCGGCGGATGCAGCGCCGGAAGTCACTCAGTACGGGTGGCTGAGTAAGGAGCGTAGCGAATGTGTCGAAACCACCA
>WQZL01000143.1 GCA_009780755.1 Promicromonosporaceae bacterium
AGACCCACCGCGCCATCGCCCACCACGGCCACTACATCGCCCGGCTTTACGGACGCGGAGATGGCCGCGTGGTAACCGGTACACATCACATCGGCCAGGGTTAAGAGATGCGGTATGAGGCCGCGTGCCTCAATTTCGGCTTCGGTGAGTCCCACCGGGAACAGCGATGCCTGCGCGTGCGGCACCCGGATGCGCTGTGACTGGGCGCCCTCGCTCCAGTGACCCTCGGAGTCGGGTGCGCCCACAAAGGTGACGGTTTGGCAAGAGGCGGGCACCCCGGCCCGGCATTCTTGACAGTGGCCACAGTTGTAGGAGAACGGCAGGATCACAAAGTCGCCCTGCTTGGCGCTGGTCACATCGGCTCCGACCTCCTCGATCACGCCGATGGCCTCGTGCCCCATCGACCGTGGTTCGTCTACGGGTGCGATGCCTCGGTATCCCCACAGATCGGAACCGCAAACGCAGGCGGCTACCACGCGCACCACGGCATTATTCGGAGCGAGAATGACCGGATCGGGCCGCTCTTCAACGCGGATGTCACCGGGCTTATGCAAAATCGTGGACAGCATCAGATGAATCTCCTTCGGGTGTGAAACTTGAGGTGACTTCGGCAGTTTGGTTCATTTTCGGCAGCTTGAACTACCGAAAATGAACCAAACTGCCGAACTTAGCGGGTTGGTACAGGCAGAGGAGAGGAAGTGGCAGCTACAGCAGGGAGGTGAATAGGGCGGTGATGTCTTCGACCGATGCTGGGCGGGGGTTACCCCCGGCGCAGACGTCGTCAAAGGCTGCTTGGGCGAGGGCGGGCACATCGGCGGCGGTGGCGCCAAGGGCGGTGATGGTGGTCGGGTTGCCCAGCGACGCGGTCAGCGCGGCCACCGCATCGACGGCGGCCTGGCGGGCCTCCTCGATGGGCATGTCCTTGGTACACACGCCGAAGGCCGCCGCGATGTCGCGGTACTTCTCCCCGGAGGCGGGCGCGTTGAACGCCATCACCGGAGCCAGCAGCACCCCGTTGGCCACGCCGTGCGGGGCGTCAAAGAACGCACCGAGGGGGTGGGCCATCGCGTGTACCAGGCCCAGGCCGACGTTCGAGTAGCCCATGCCGGCCACGTATTGGGCCATCGCCATGCGCTCCATCGCCGCCGGGTCGCCGTCGGCGGCCGCGGCCAGCGATGCCGCGATCACTTGGATCGCCTTTAGGTGGAACAGGTCACTCAGTTCCCAGGCGGCGGCGGTGATGTAGCCCTCGATGGCGTGGGTGAGGGCGTCCAGGCCGGTGGCGACCTTCAGCGCGCGCGGGGCGGTGGCCATCATCTCTGGGTCCACGACGGCCAGCACGGGGATGTCGTTGGGGTCAACGCAGACGAACTTGCGCCGCCGCTCCACATCGGTGATGACGTAGTTGATGGTGGTTTCCGAGGCGGTACCGGCCGTGGTGGGCACGGCGATGATCGGCACGGAGCGGTGCCTGGTGGCTGCGACCCCCTCCAGGGAGCGCACATCGGCGAACTCGGGGTTGTTGGCGATGATGCCGATGGCCTTGCAGGTGTCCTGCGGAGAACCGCCGCCGACGGCGATCAGCACATCAGCCTCCGCTGCACCGAAGGCCGCCAGGCCCGCCAGTACGTTTTCGATGGGTGGATTGGGCGCCACCTTTGAGAACACCTCGTAGGGGAAGCCCGCCGCGTCGAGCAGGTCGGTTACCCGCGCCGCCACTCCCGTATCGATGAGTACCTGGTCGGTCACCACCAGGGCCTTGGTGAAGCCGCGTCCGGTCAGTTCGTCGGGGATCACCGAGATCGCCCCGGCTCCGAAGTACGCGGTCTGGTTCCATACCATCCGATTTGCCACGTTGCACACCGTCCTTAAAGTTGGGTCAAGGCGTCACTGATCGGACGCCATCCCCTAAGCCAACACCCCCTCACCACCGGCTAAGCACCAGCTGGCCGCAAGTGCGCGATGATCGGTCGCTAGTCGAACATATAGCGACATCATCGCCCATCCTGCGCCACCATGCGCCAGGGCTTGACGGCCTGGCCCTTCTACCGGATAAGTTTC
Source organism: Promicromonosporaceae bacterium (assembly GCA_009780755.1). Lineage (GTDB taxonomy): Bacteria > Actinomycetota > Actinomycetes > Actinomycetales > Cellulomonadaceae > Xylanimonas. Next base: position 2,062 of record WQZL01000143.1, read on the forward strand.
ACCCTTGGGCAGAAAGCCTGCCCGCCTACTACCAGTGAGGATCGCCATGACCCGCATCTACGATGACGCTACCCAGCTTGTTGGTCGCACCCCCCTGGTGCGCCTGAACTCTTTGGCGGCTGGCTGCGGGGCGCAGGTTTTGGCGAAGCTGGAGTTTTATAACCCGGCCAGCTCGGTGAAGGATCGGTTGGGCGTCGCCATCGTGGATGCGGCCGAGGCAGCTGGCGAGCTGTTGCCGGGCGGCACCATCGTGGAGGCCACCAGCGGAAACACTGGCATTGCGCTAGCGTGGGTGGGCGCGGTGCGCGGTTATGACGTGGTACTCACCATGCCCGAGTCAATGTCGAAGGAACGACGTGGCCTGTTGCGCGCCTTCGGGGCCGAGCTGGTGCTTACCCCCGCCGCCGAGGGGATGCGCGGGGCAGTCGAGGCGGCCGAGCAGATCACCGCCGAGCGGGAGGGCGCCGTGCTGGCCCGGCAGTTCGCCAACGCCGCCAACCCCGCGATGCACCGGGTGACCACTGCCGTGGAGGTGTGGGAGGACACCGACGGCGACGTCGATGTGTTCGTGGCCGGGGTCGGCACCGGCGGCACGGTAACGGGCGTCGGGCAGGCGCTTAAGGAACGCAAGCCGAACCTCAAGGTTGTGGCCGTCGAACCCAAGGAGTCGCCCATCCTCAACGGCGGCGAGCCTGGCCCCCACAAGATTCAGGGCATCGGCGCCAACTTTGTGCCCGAGGTGCTGGACACTTCCGCCTACGACGAGGTTATCGATGTAGATGCGGATACAGCGATGGCGTTTGCTCGTCGGGCCGCCACCGAGGAGGGCCTGCTGGTGGGCATCTCCGCCGGAGCCGCTCTGGCCGCAGCGGTCGAGCTGGCCGCGCGCCCGGAACATGCCGGGCAAACTATCGTTGTTATCGTGCCAGACTTCGGGGAGCGATACCTAACCACGCCACTGTACGAAGACTTGATGAAGGATTGAGGCGCATGACTGACCTGAAGGCGGTACGAGCCGCCACGTTGGCCTCGGGCGACGAGGATGTGCCGCACACTCATCCCCCCGGCCATAAACCCGGCCTGCGGCACCTGTGGGAGATAGTGCTCGAAGACCTAGACGCCGCGCACGCTCACGACCCGGCCGCCCGCAACCGCATTGAGGTGGCGTTGACCTATCCCGGCGTTCATGCGTTGTGGGTGCATCGGCTCACGCATCGCCTGTGGGATCGCGGCCTAAAGATTCCGGCGCGCCTTCTCTCGCAGTTCACCCGGTTCTTGACGGGCATCGAGATTCACCCCGGCGCGGTGATCGGGCGGCGACTGTTCATCGATCACGGCATGGGTGTGGTGATCGGACAAACCACCGTGATCGGCGACGACTGCCTACTGTTCCACGGTTCCACCTTGGGGGGCCGGTCGATGACGCGCGGTAAACGCCATCCGACGTTGGGAAACCGGGTGATGGTGGGCGCGGGCGCCAAGGTGCTGGGCAACATCACGCTCGGTGACGACGCACAGATCGGCGCGAATGCCGTGGTCACGCACGATGTGCCGCCCGGCTATGTGGCCGTTGGCATCCCGGCCAAGAATCACCTGCCGGGCCAGCCCCCGGCGCAACGTGAACCTCTGGTTGATGCCACCTGTCACCTCGACTACGAGATCTAGCCCTCATACCAGTCTTGCCGGAAGACCCCCAGCTCAGCGATTTCCAGACATATGTGCGAGAGCTGGAGGAAGAACGAGGTTTCACTAACACCACCTTGATTCAGGCCTGTCTTCATCTTGGCGAGGAGGTGGGCGAGCTGTTCGCGGAAGCCTTTCGGGCCAAAGAAACAATGAACCGCCATCGAGCCTGGGCTGTCCCGGATTGATTTCCTTAGTCGTCGATGCCGGGGTACCAGATGGCGTCACGCAAACGGATGCGGCGACCATCCTTGGTCAACGGCATTCCTTCGGCACGCAGAGCTTCGAGTCCAGCCGTGGCGTGATGGGCTGGCGGAGCGCCCGAGGCGTTTACAACACGCCACCAGGGAAGGTCATTATTGTCCTGCGCCGGGCCAACCACGGCAGCGCCCTCGGGCACCAAATGCGCGTAACGGTCGTACGAACCGGACATGACATTGCCCACCTGCCGTGGGCCACCTCGATGCAGCGTCTCGGCGATAATCTCCGCGATCAGGCCATACGTCATCGCTCGACCGGGCGGAATCTGTCGCACCAGGGCGAGTACCGCCTCGGCGTATTCCTCGCCGTCGGTTAGGGGTTCAACCACCGTGGGGCGCTTAGCCACCATGACCGTCACGCTTGGCTTCATAGGCGAGCATCTGATCGATGCGCCGCTGATGACGTTCATCACCGCTGAACGGCTCGGCGATGAACGCTTCGATGATCGCCGTGGCCTCCTCCGAGCTGTGCATCCGCCCTCCCACGGAGACCACGTTGGCACCGTTGTGCTGACGGCCAAGCTTCGCGGTTTCAATGGACCAAGCCAGGATGGCACGCACTCCTGGCACCCGATTGGCGGCTAGCTGCTCGCCGTTGCCTGAGCCGCCGATCACGATGCCCAGCGAGCCAGGCTCGGCCATGACGGCCTCGGCGGCGGCAAAACAGAAGGCCGGATAATCGTCGAGCGCGTCGTAGGCGTGCGCCCCGTGGTCAACCACATCGTGCCCCTGCCCGCGCAGGTACTCAACGAGGTGGTTCTTCAGCTCGAAGCCGGCATGATCGGTGCCAATGTGAAGTCGCATGCCCCTATTGTGCCCTGCCAACCGAAGAAGCGTAGAAACGCTCGAAGCTACCTATCCACAGGCCCGGCCCGACGTCAGTTATCCACAACTTGCGAGTATGACTTCGGCATCCCTGCCGGAAACCGGGCATCCTGAACACATGAACATCCAACCCTCCACCCATCAAGTGCGCACTTGACGCTCGCGACAAGTGCAGACTAGAGGTACACTCATGAAACGACAACAGGTAATCAAGAGGCTTCGGGAGGCGGCCAAGGCAGCCGGGCTGGAGTTTCGCGAAGTCGAATTGACCAACCACACCGGCATCGTGGTGGGCGACTTTCGAAGCATCATCGGGCGGCACCGCGAGATCAGCGAGGTGACCGTGAAGAAGTTTTTCAAACAGTACGAATCAGTGCTTGGCGAAGGGTGGTGGCAGCAGTGAGCAAGTACACCGTCGAGGTGGAGCGCGGCAATCTGCGCTGGAGTATGCAGGCCGTAGAGGCTCCTGGCGCGATCAGCGAGGTAGACAACCTTGATGACGCCGAGCTGTACATGCGCGAAGCGATCTCCTATGTCACCGGTGAACCCGAGGAATCTATTAAGATCGAACTCGTCCCGATCCTGCCAGAGACTGTTCGGGAACGCCTGCGCCATTCCCGACAGTTGCGCGATGAGGCGACGCGCGCCAACTCGAAAGCGGCCGCCGAATACCGAACCGCCGTTCGTGACCTGAAATCCATTGGCATTTCGACCCGCGACATCGGCATCCTGTTGGGGGTCTCTAAACAGCGCGTGGCACAGCTAATGGCCGCCTGACCCGACGAAAACGCGCCGGGTGCCGGGTCTAGGTGAAAAGTCGTCGTAGGGTATGCGGATGAGCATTGACGTAGCGAAGTCCGGCATTGACCTTGACGCCCTTGACCCGGCGGTACGCCCACAGGATGACCTATTCCGGCATGTAAACGGCAAGTGGATCGATACCCACGAGATTCCGGCCGACCGGCCAATGGATGGCGCCTTTTACGCCCTGCTCGACCTCTCCGAAGAGCGGGTGCGCGCCATCATCGAAGACCTGGCCGCCAGCGCCGAAACCACCGGAACCGCCGCAAAGATCGGCGCCCTGTACGCCTCCTTCATGGACATCGAGACCATCAACGCCGCCGGGATCGCCCCCATCCGCGCAGAACTCGACCTCATCGCTTCGGCCAGCAATCTCGCTGAGCTGACCGATGTGCTTGGCGCCTTGGGGCGCACGGGTGGGGCCAGCGCCATCGGCGCGTTCGTGGACAACGACGCGAAGGACCCCGAGCAGTACCGCGTCTATCTGATGCAGGCCGGACTCGGCCTGCCCGACGAGGCGTATTACCGCGAGGATGCCCACGCCGAGACTCGCGAGAAGTACGTCGCGCACATCGCCCGGATGCTCACCCTCGCCGGTGTGGTGCCCCCTTCACCATCAGCTGCCGCCGCTGAGGCCGCTCAGCGCGTGATGACCCTGGAGACCGAGCTGGCCACTCACCACTGGGACGTGGTCAAGGATCGCGAGGCCACCCTCACTTACAACCCGATGACCCTCGCCGAGCTGGTCGCTAGCGCTCCCGGCTTCGATTGGGTCGCCTGGCGCCAGGCAATGGGCGCCCCCGAGGCCGCGTTTGCGACCTTGGTGGTTCGCGAGCCGTCGTTCATGACGGGTTTTGCCGCAATGTGGGCGGATGAGGCCAATTTCGCGGCGTGGAAGCTGTGGCTGGCCTATCACCTGATTACGACCCGCGCACCCTACCTGACAGATGAGATCGTAGAGGCGAACTTCGACTTCTACAGCCGC
>WQZL01000144.1 GCA_009780755.1 Promicromonosporaceae bacterium
CCTCGCGCACGCGGTCGCCTGAGATGTCCGCCAACTGCGAAAACTGCTGGTCAAGCACCCCGATCTGCACGGTTTTGCCCCGTTTGACCCGCCCGGTGACGATAGCCTCCCCCTCGCCGCTGGTTGAGCAGGCCGCCTGCGGACGCGTCGAAACCAAGGTCGCCGTCCGCGAGGTGGCGGTCGTCACCGGCGGCGCCAGCTCACCCGAGATCACCCTTAACAGCGTCGATTTCCCGGCACCATTGGCGCCCAGGATGGCGGTGCGCTCGCCGGGAGCGATCAGCCATTCGATGTTTCGCAGCACCTCCGTGGTGCCGTATGACACCGACACGTCGAGCAGGTCGATCACGTCTTTGCCGAGGCGGGTCATCGCCATGCGACTTAGTTCCAGCCGGTCGCGCGGCGGCGGCACGTCCTCGATCAGCACGTTCGCGGCATCGATGCGGAACTTTGGCTTTGAGGTGCGGGCGGGCGCCCCGCGCCTAAGCCAGGCCAGCTCCTTGCGAAGCAGGTTTTGGCGCTTGGATTCGATGACGGCGGCCTGTCGGTCTCGCTCCACCCGTTGCAGCACGTAGGCCGCGTATCCACCCTCGAAGGGTTCGACTCGCTGCGAGTGCACCTCCCAGGTGGTGGTGACCACCTCGTCGAGAAACCAGCGGTCGTGCGTGATGAGCAGCAGCGCGCCCTCCCCCGTCCGCCAGCGCTGCTTTAGGTGCGCGGCCAGCCAGGCGATGCCTTCCACATCCAGGTGGTTGGTGGGTTCATCGAGCGCGACGATGTCCCAGTCCCCAACCAGCAGCGCCGCCAGCGCCACCCGTCGCCGCTGTCCCCCCGAGAGGCTGCCGATGCGGGCATCCCACGGCAGGTCGGAGACGAGGCCGCCGATCACGTCACGGATGCGTGGGTCACCGGCCCAGTCGTGTTCGTCGCGGTCGCCGATGATCGCGGCCCCCACCTGCGCCTCATCGTCGAGGTTATCGCTCTGGTCAAGTACCGCAACCCGCACGCCACCGCGGCGGGTGACTCGCCCGGCATCCGGTGTGATGCGCCCCGAAAGCAGTCCGAGCAGCGAAGATTTGCCATCGCCATTACGCCCAACGATGCCGATACGGTCGCCCTCCTCGACCCCGAGGGTCACGGAGTCGAACACCACGCGGGTTGGATATTCAAGACGGAGCCGCTCGGCCCCCAACAAATGCGCCACGCCCCCATTCTCCCATTCGCGAGGTAGTGAGTTTCGGCGCTTAGTACGCAGTCAGAACTCACTACCGCTGGCCGAAACTCCCTACCTCGGCTATAGGGTTGGGGGGTGGCTCACTTTGATATGTCGCTTGATGAGTTGGTGCAGTACCAGCCCGAGGTGCAGTGCCCAGAGGATTTGGTGGAGTTCTGGACCCGCACGGTCACAGAATCCCGGCAGACCGCAGACGGTCCGACGCTAACCCGCTGTGACGCCGGAATGACCGAGGTGGTGGTGGACGATGTCACCTTTCCCGGCTTCGGTGGGCATCCGATCAAGGCGTGGCTGATCCGTCCGGCTCGACACCTGGCGGGTGTTGATGCGCCGCTGCCCGGTCTGGTGGAGTTCCTGGGTTACGGCGGCGGGCGCGGTCTGCCCGTGGAGCATCTGTGGTGGGCGGCCTCGGGCGTTGCGCATCTGGTGATGGACACGCGTGGGCAGGGCGGGCACTGGGGCACCGGCGGCGAGACCCCTGACCCGGTGGGCCGCTCGGCGGGCGTCGGCGGCTGGCTTACCTCGGGCATTGACGACCCCTATGAACACTTCTACCGCCGCATGTTCACCGATGGGGTGCGCGCCGTAGACGCGCTGCGTTCGGTCGAGGGCGTAGACGCCGCCCGCGTTTCCGTGATGGGCGGCAGTCAGGGCGGGGGCTGTGCCATCGCCGCCTCGGCTCTGCTCTCGATGGTTGGCGACGCCCCGCTGGTGACAATGCCGGATGTGCCGTTCTTGATGCATTTTCGCCGAGCCGTGCAAATCGTAGATTCGAATCCGTATGCGGAGATCACCAAGTGGCTCTCGATTCGCCGCGATCCGGCGGTGGTCGAAGCTACCTGGCACACGCTCTCCTATCTGGACGGCGCTAACCTGGCCCGGCACTCGGTCAGCCCCGCGAACTTCTCGGTGGCGCTGATGGATGTCACCTGCCCACCGTCTACCGTCTACGCGGCGTACAACGCCTGGGGTACGGACGACAAAAAGATGGATGTGTACCCGTACAACAACCATGAGGGCGGCGGCGCCTATCGCCACGCCGAACAGCTAGGTTGGCTCCGCGACCACCTTTAACCAATGGCGGAGGTTACGCCTCGGTGGTTAGAAGTACATAGGCGCTGACGGCCAGCAACACGAGGCCAGCGGCGGCCTGCAACGGCGGACCGATGGCGGATGTGCCATTGCCGACATTGCCGACACCCACCCAGAAGAACCCGTAGGCGCCGACAAGCATGCCGAGCGCTCCCGTGATGCGCCGAATCACCTTGATGCCGGTAAACAGCGTGACCAGCCCCAGCACAACCATCACGGCCAGGGCGATTGCGAAGTATAGGCCCGCGTTTCCGACGTAAGTCTCGCGCGCGTAACTCTCCAGCCAGGTGAAGCTGCCGCCGCGCGGGGTTATCACGGGCAGCAACAGCGATGCCCCGGCAATTAGGGCCACGATCACCAGCGCGGCTGGCTTGAAATCAATGTGGCGCTCCATCCTGGGCGCGCTGGCTGGAATCTGCTCATCTGCGAAGGGGCTGACCGCGATGTCGCTCATCGAAGAGTTCTCCTGTGTCGAGACGTTAATTGGGACTACTGCCTGAACTAAATGTAGTCCCATCGTCGGTGCAAACCTAGCCCGGCGGCGCGCTGTGAACCGTTTTCTGCGCGATAAGAGTTATCCACAGGCTCCCAGCGGGAGGGAGGGACTGCGGCTTACGCTGAGACATGGATACCATCGCCTCCCTGCTGAACCCCCCTCACCTAGAAGCCCACGGCCTGCTCCGGCCCAACCATGTCGGGGGCCGAGCCGCCTGGGCCGTACTCCTGCGTGATCGCGCGCTCCGCGCGGTCACCGAGGATGCGGCGGTGCCGGCCGGGGTCACGATCACTCCCGCGCATCGCGCCATCGCCCTGGCTCCCTATCTGTCGGGTCGGAACATCATCGTGGGCCTCAGCGCGTACTGGGTACATTGCGGCGGCCCCGAGCCGACCCACCGCGACATTGCCCTGCCCGGCGATGGTTACCGTTACGGGGTTGACTCGGTGCTGGTTGGCGGCCAGCGGGTGCTGAACCTAGAACGTACCGCCGTGATAATGGCCTGCACGCTTCCCTACGGTCAGGCTCTGGCGGCGCTCTATCGCCTTTACGACGCGGGAGCCAATCTCGCCGCCGCCCGCCTGCTGCTCGACGTGCCCAGCCGCACCCTCGGCCGCCCCCAGGCCCGAAAGGTCTTCGTCGCCGTCCGTAACACTCCACGTCATTCTTCGCGAAGCGACGAAGGAGCGTAGTCGCAGAACCTAAAGATGATGTTTGCCGCTGGGCCTGGGTTCTGCCACTCGCTGCGCTCCCTGCTCAACCACCCGATCAAAGGTTGGCGGGAATGGTGAAGTTGTTTTGGGGGTCACGCAGATAGCGATCCAGGTGCGGGCTGTAGGTCACAACCTGCACCTCGCTGCGGTCGGGGTGAAATGTGAGCAGACGCAGGTAGCCGCTATCCCCGGCTATGTGCCCGACCCCGCTTAAACCTTGGTAGTTGGCCAGCAGCAGCTGAGTCAGATGTCCGGCGGCATTGCGCCGGGTGGAGCGGCCAACGAAACCAACCTGGCCGCAGTCCACGTCGCCACGGCACTCGACGACGTGTCCGCTCAGCAACAGATCGACATTCAGGTCGCTTAGCTGCTCCCACTGCTCAGCGGGGCGTAGCTGCCCCTGCTGAGCGGCCAGCGCCCCCTCGCCGCACTCCCCGCGAATCTTGCCATCGGTGCCGATGAAGTCATGCGCCGCAATCACCAAGACGTGGTTTAAGCGGCTTGCCCGCACACGTCGCGCCCAGCCCAGCACCTCTCGCCCCGCCCCAAACTCAATCGTCATCAGCAGCAGGTCAATCCCGGAGGCGGTCAGCGTGTAGGCCACGTTCCTGGTGGTCTCGGGGGGGAAAACCTCGACAAGCTCCGCCCGGCCAGCGGCGGCCCGCAAACTGTGTTCGAGGGGCAGGAAACGCCGCCAATAACTGTCGTCAAAGTAGCGGCGGTCGCCGTCAAGCACATCTGACCGGTTTGGCACCAGTGTCATCGGCTGACCGTCAATGGTGGTGCGGTTCGGTGGCGGATTCGCCTGCGGACTCCACAGCGTCAGGTCATGGTTTCCGGGGGTAATCGCGTAGGGGATGTTCGCCAAGCGAAACTGCGCCAGCCCGGCGGCGGCCCGCTCCCACTGCCCCAGTTCGTAGGGCTTATCCACCAGGTCGCCGACATGCAACACAAACCGCAGGTTCAGCCTGGCCGCGTTTGCTACCAGCCAGGCCACCTGCGGTTCCCAGGCCCGCCCCGCCTCCGTCATGGAAATCTGCGTGTCTGGGATCACCGCGATGGTCAAGGGCTTCCGTCGCCTAAATATCACTTCTGGCCCCGGTGACGCGGTAGGCGTCGAATACCCCGTCTACCTTGCGGACGGCCGTAAGCACCTGCTGGAGATGGGCCGGGTCGGCCATTTCGAAGGTGAACCGCGAGATCGCGATGCGATCCTCGTTGGTGTGCACATGAGCCGAGAGCATGTTTACGTGGTTATCGGAGAGTACGCGGGTAATGTCCGAGAGCAGGCGGGAGCGGTCCAAGCCCTCTACCTGCACTTGCACCAGGAATGACGTGGTGGAGCCGGTGGTCCAGGACACCTCGCACAGCCGCTCGGGCTGTTGGCGTAGCCCCTCGACGTTGGCGCAATCCGCCCGGTGCACCGAGACGCCCGAACCGCGGGTGATGAAGCCAATGATTTTGTCGCCCGGCACCGGGGTGCAGCACTTGGCCAGTTTCACCCACATGTCGGTCACACCCTTAACGGTGACGCCGGGGTCACCCCCGCGCGTACGCCGGGGGGTGGTGTGTACGCCGGGCACGGCGGCCTCGGCGGTGGTCTCCTCCGTGCCATCGGCCCCGCCCAGGTTTCGCACCAGCAGGTCTACAACGTGCTGCGCCGAGACGTGGTTCTCCCCCACCGCCGCATACAGCGCCGAAACGTCGGCATACCGCAGCTCGTTGGCCAGACCCACCAGGGACTCCTGGGTGAGCAGCCGCTGGATGGGCAGGTTCTGTTTGCGTAACGCCTTGGTGATTGCGTCGCGGCCTCGGTCGATGGCCTCCTCGCGTCGCTCCTTGGTGAACCAGGCGCGAATCTTGGTTCTCGCTCGCCCGGATTTCACAAAGTTCAGCCAGTCGCGCGATGGCCCGGCGTCCTGCGCCCGAGTGGTAAGAATCTCGACCACGTCACCGTTTTGCAGTTGGGAGTCCAGCGGCACCAGGCGACCGTTGACGCGGGCGCCCATCGTGCGGTGTCCCACCTCGGTGTGTACGGCATAGGCGAAGTCCACCGGGGTGGAGCCAGCGGGCAGGGCCATCACCTCGCCGCGGGGGGTGAACACGTAGACCTCGGCGCCACCGATCTCATAACGCAGCGAGTCCAGGAACTCGGAGGGGTCGGCGGTCTCCCGCTGCCAATCCACGAGCTGACGCAGCCAGGTCATGTCACCCGAACGTGGGTCAGGCTCCCCGCCACTAGAACGCCCGCCGCGAGCCATCTCCTTGTACTTCCAGTGTGCGGCGACGCCGTACTCGGCGCGGCGGTGCATGTCGTGGGTGCGAATCTGAATCTCGACCGGCTTACCGGCTGGCCCAACCACCGTCGTATGCAACGACTGGTACATGTTGAACTTCGGCATCGCGATGTAATCCTTGAACCGGCCCGGCACCGGGTTCCATCGCGCGTGCAGCGCCCCTAACGCCGCGTAGCAGTCGCGCACCGAATCAACCAGCACGCGGGTGCCCACCAGGTCATAGATGTCCGCAAAGTCGTGGCCGCGAACGATCATCTTCTGATAGATCGAGTAGTAGTGCTTGGGCCGCCCCGTCACCTCGGCCTTGATGCGCGCCTCACGCAGATCGATCAGAATCTGCGCCCGCACATCCGTTAGGTATGCCTCACGAGCCGGGGCGCGCTCGGCCACCAGGTGCACGATTTCGTCATAGACCTTGGGATAGAGCGCCTGGAAGGAAAGGTCCTCTAGCTCCCACTTGATCGTGTTCATGCCCAGACGATGGGCCAGCGGGGCGTAGATCTCCAGGGTCTCGCGGGCCTTGCGTTCGGACGAGGCGGCTGGCACGTACTTCCAGGTGCGGGCGTTGTGCAGCCGGTCGGCCAGCTTGATTACCAGCACGCGGATGTCCTTGGCCATCGCCACGACCATCTTGCGGACGGTTTCGGCCTGCGCCTGGTCGCCGTACTTGACCTTATCTAGTTTGGTGACGCCATCGACCAGCAGGGCC
>WQZL01000145.1 GCA_009780755.1 Promicromonosporaceae bacterium
CTCACGAGTCCCCCGCTGAGTTCGGCAGTTTGGTTCATTTTCGGCAGTTCGAACTGCCGAAAATGAACCAAACTGCCGAACTCAAGGAGTTGGGAGAGGGTGAGATGGGTGGGTCTGTTGTGGTGTTGGCGCATTGGCGGAGTATTGTGCATCGCGGCCCCTTTTGCGGCGGCCATACGAAATCTACTCAGGAGCATCCTTCAGACATGGCCCGCAAACTCGTGATCGTCGAGTCGCCCACCAAGGCCCGCAAAATCGCCGGATACCTCGGCAATGACTACGAGGTGGCCTCCAGTGTCGGCCACATCCGCGACCTGCCGCAGCCCTCCGAGCTGCCCGCGGAGATGAAGAAGGGACCATTCGGTAAGTTCGCCGTAGATGTGGAGAACGGCTTCGAGCCGTACTACGAGGTGTACGCGGACAAGAGATCTACCGTGCGCGAGCTAAAGCGGTCGCTCAAGGAGTGCGACGAGCTGTACCTCGCAACTGATGAGGACCGCGAGGGCGAGGCCATCGCCTGGCACCTGATCGCCGAGCTGAAGCCGAAGGTGCCGGTCAAGCGCATGGTGTTCCACGAGATCACCAGGGAGGCCATCACCCGAGCGCTGGCAACTACCCGCGACTTGAACGCAAACCTGGTTGATGCGCAGGAGACCCGCCGCATCCTTGATCGCCTTTACGGTTACGAGGTTTCCCCGGTGCTGTGGCGCAAGGTGAGGCAGGGGCTATCGGCTGGGCGCGTGCAGTCGGTGGCGACCCGCCTGGTAGTCGAGCGCGAACAGGAGCGCATGGCATTTGTGTCCGCAAGCTACTGGGATGTGATTGGGCAGTTTGCACCGGTGAGCGGCGCCGATGCCGGACGTAAATTTGGGGCGCGGCTGACGGCCATCGGCGCCGAGCGCGTGGCGACCGGACGTGACTTTGACGACCTTGGGCGCCTGAAGGTAAAGACGGGCGTGGCCCAACTGGACGAGGCAACGGCAACCAGCGTGGCCGCCGGGCTGACCGGGGCGGAATTTGCCGTGCGGTCGCTGGAGACTAAGCCATACACTCGCAAGCCCGCCGCGCCGTTTACCACCTCGACGCTGCAACAAGAGGCCGGACGCAAGCTGCGAATGAATGCGCGAGCCACGATGCGCACGGCGCAGGCGTTGTACGAGAACGGTTACATCACCTATATGCGTACCGACTCGCCGTCCCTTTCTGCCGAGGCGATCACCGCCGCTCGGGCGCAGGCCACCGAGCTGTACGGGGCCGCCTCGGTGCCGGGCGCGCCGCGCCTATATCAGTCGAGGTCGGCCGGGGCGCAGGAGGCCCATGAGGCCATCCGCCCCGCCGGGGATTCGTTCCGTACACCCGCGCAGGTCAGATCCGAGCTGAGCGGCGACCAGTTCCGGCTGTACGAGCTGATCTGGAAGCGCACCGTCGCCTCGCAGATGGCCGACGCCAAGGGTTCGACGGCCTCCGTGCGACTCGGGGCCACGCTGGGTGCCGCCGCTGGCGGGTTGGCGGGAAGGGATGCCGTGTTTTCGGCGTCGGGAACGGTTATCACATTCCGTGGCTTCCTGGCCGCCTATGAGGAGGGCACGGACGATGGGACGTCTGGTGTGGTCAAGGAGGCCCGCCTGCCGCAGATGAGCGATGGCGACGCGCTGACCGCCGCCGACCTGGCCACCGATGGCCACTCGACCTCGGCCCCGCCCCGCTTCACGGAGGCATCCTTGGTCAAGACCCTCGAAGAACTCGGCATTGGCCGCCCGTCCACCTACGCCTCAACCATCTCCACGGTGCAGGATCGCGGCTACGTCCGCACAGTAGGTCAGGCGCTCGTGCCCACCTGGCTCGCCTTCGCCGTGACCAAGCTGCTGATGGAACACTTCGGGTCCCTGGTGGATTACCAGTTCACGGCCGCGATGGAGGCCGACCTAGACCAGATTGCGGCGGGCCAGCGCAAGCGGGCGGCCTGGCTGGAGGGCTTCTACTTTGGTACCGGTTCGCAGGCTGAGGCTGGTTCCGGGATTCCGGGCGCGGCAGCGGGTGGCGCCGGTGGTGGGCTGAAGCATCTGGTGGACACCCTGGGTGAGATCGATCCGGTCTCTGTGAACTCCGTGGAGATAGGCGAGGGGCTGCGCGTGCGCGTTGGCCGCTACGGGCCGTACGTTGAGGACACGCTGGCCCCGGTGGCCGACGGGGCGAACCCGCCGCGCGCCTCCGTGCCGGACACCGTGGCGCCCGACGAGCTGACGGTAGCGATGGCTCGCGAGCTGCTGGCCGCCGGTGGTGACGAGGGCCGCTCGCTGGGCGTTGATCCGGTAACGGGTCACGAGATCGTGGCGCGGGCCGGCCGTTACGGGCCATACGTGACCGAGGTGCTGCCCGAGGTGGCACTAGACGAGGGGCTATCGGCCGCCGCGCGTAAGAAAGCTCTGGCCGCCGCGCCGAAGCCGCGCACCGGCTCGCTGTTCAAGGACATGTCGCTGGAGACCGTCACCCTAGATGACGCGTTGAAACTGCTGTCGCTGCCACGCATCGTCGGCGTGGACCCGACTGACGGCGCGGAGATCACCGCGCAGAATGGCCGTTATGGGCCGTACTTGAAGAAGGGCGCAGATTCGCGCACCATCGCCTCCGAGGCGCAGCTTTTGACCATCACCTTAGATGAGGCGCTTGCCATCTACGCGCAGCCCAAGCAGCGCGGAGCAGCCCGCGCCGCTGCTGCCCCACTTCGGGCGTTCGGCGCCGATCCGACCTCGGGGCGACCCATCGTCATCAAGGATGGCCGCTTCGGCGCGTACGTCACCGATGGCGAGACCAACCGCACTCTGCCGCGTGACCTGACCCCGGAGACCATCACCGAGGAACGCGCCATCGAGCTGCTCGCCGAGAAGCGCGCCGCCGGCCCCGTCAAGCGCGGTGGTCGTAAGCCAGCTACCCCGAAGAAGCCTGTGGCCAAGAAGGCTGCCTCCGCGAAAAAAGCTCCCGTCGAACGCGAACCAGGCTCGATGCAGGTATACAAACTGGCCACCGAACTGGGCATAACCTCCAAGGAACTCCTCACCGCCCTAAAAACGGTGGCTCCTGAAATCAAGACGGCCTTCTCCTACATCTCCCCAGCTATCGCTGAGCAAGTCCGCACGCAACTTTCTGCCTAGCCCCTACCACGCTCCAGTTGATGCCGAACTTGTCGGTTAAGAGGCCGAAGAACTCCCCGCCCCAGGGTGGTTAGAGGTACTTGTTGATGGGGTAGACGGCGAACTCCCAGGTCACGCCGAACTTGTCGGTGAGGTGACCCCAGTAGTCTTTGCCTGGCGCCCAGGAGGCATCGCCGAACGGTGTGTCGATGGTGGCACCCACCGAGGTCTTCTCGTAGGCGGCGCGCACGAAAGGGGCTGCCCCAAGGTTACTTGGCGTCGTCGGCTCATTCGGTGGTCGGTTCGATGTCGCTGTGCACGTAGAGCGCGATGCCGTTCGGGTCGCGAATGACGAAGGCGCGGCTGCCCCACGGCTCGTCCTTCGGGGCGCCCTCTGGGGTCAGGCTGGCCGCGACAAGCTCGGCATGTTTGGCATCGACATCGGGAACGTGAATGTAGAGGGCTACGCCACCGCCCTCGAACGCCTCGGGCGCCCCGCTGTAACCAGGTTCGTTAAAGGCGAGAGGGGTGCCACCGAGGTCGAGGGCAAGATGCCAGCCCATATCCATGACGACGGTTGCCCCGAGGTGCTTTAGATAGAAATCCTTGGTGGCGGCGATGTCACGGGTGGTGATGGCGGTGGACCGCAAAGTGGCGGACATGGTTTTCCTTTCAAGTTCAGACATGGAAGCCCCACCCTCCCACCTGCCCCCACACTCGTCTTGAACAAAACGGCCAACCGGCTGATTTGAATCGGGGGTTTGGGAGCCGAATCAGCCGGTTCGACATCAAGGGACGTCGGGGAAGGCAGGAGGGAGGGGTTGTTGTCGGGGGTGAGGTTTAGGGTTGGCGGCATGAGCGAGTTGCAGCGGTGGGTGTCCGAGGCACCCGCCGGTACGGTGTGGCGGCTGACGGCGCAGGGCGAACATCGGGTGTTGCCCGACGGGGTAATGGATCTGATCTGGTGGGGCGATAGGTTCCTGTTCGCGGGGCCAGACCTCGCGGCTTATACCGTCGCTTATGAAAAGCCCACCGAATTATGGGGGTTTCGGTTCGCGCCAGGTGCGGCAGCGACGCTACTTAAAATGCCGGCCAACGAACTCCTGGGAACAAGTCTTTTCGACGCCGACATTCCGGGGTTGCCGTCGTCAGCCTTCGACGCCATGCATCGCAATCCCGAAGCCACGCTGCACGCCATCACGCAGCGGTTATGGAACCGGGTAGATGCTGATCGACGAGACCTTGCTTTGGTCGCCTCCATCGACCGAGACGCCCACGCCGGGCTTGACGTGCGCACCATTGCTGATCGGCACAATCTCTCCGAACGGTCGCTGCGGCGTCTCAGCCATCGGGCATTCGGATATGGACCAAAGACGCTCGCCTCGATTCATCGCTTCCAGCGGGCGCTGCACCTGGCCCGCTCGGGCACGCCACTAGCCGATGCCGCCCAGGCTGCGGGTTACGCGGACCAATCTCACCTCTCTCGCGAAACCAAGCGCCTCGCCGGAGTCCCCCTAACCTCCCTCATCTCCCCGGCTTCCTAATCACCGGCTTCGTTTCGCTTACAGCAGAATTACGGTATTGGGGTTAGGGTCGGGGTGTGCCTACTCGTCAACTGAGCCTGATTGCTGCCGCCTCTGCTGAGATACGCGTTGCGCTGGCGGCGCTGCGGGTTGAGCTTGGCTTGCCTGCCATGTTTCCGCCGGATGTTTTGACCGAGGCACAAGAAGCTGCCGAGCGCGATCTGTGGTCATGTCCAAATGTCGGGGAAGCACGGGAGGATCGCCGCGATATAGAGCTTGTCACCATCGACCCACCCGGCTCGATGGATCTCGACCAGGCCGTCTATGTCACGGCGGTGAGGGGCGGTGGATACGTTGTCCACTACGCCATCGCTGATCTCGCGGCTTTCGTTGCCCCCGGCGGTGCGCTCGATGCGGAGGTGAACCAACGCGGCCTGACCGTCTACGGCCCGGATGTGCGCACGCCGTTGCACCCCGGCGTACTTTCGGAAGACGCCGCTAGCCTGCTGCCCGGTCAGGATCGCCCAGCTGCGCTGTGGACTATCCACCTGGACACTACCGGCGAGATCATCGAGGCGCGCGTGACGCGGGCGATGGTGCGTTCGCGGCAACGACTCACCTATGCCGAGGCGCAGTCCGCGCTCGATGACGGTACCGCCTCTGAACTGTTGCGAACGCTGGCCGATGTCGGTCGGCTGCGACAGGCCCGCGAGCGCGACCGGGGCGGGGTGTCGCTCGACGTGCCAGAGCAGGAGGTTTCCGAGGCCGAGGACGGCACCTTCAAACTGGAGTTCCGGGCGACACTGCCCATCGAGGGCTGGAATGCGCAAATTTCGCTGCTCACCGGCATCGCCGCTGCGAAAATCATGCGCGAGGCCGGGATCGGCATCTTCCGCACACTGCCCCCGGCCGACCCTCTCGACCTGCGGCGACTGCGTCACATCGCTCATGCACTGGACATCAACTGGCCCAAGAGCTTGCCGTACCCCGAGTTGCTTGCTCGCCTAGACTCGCGCATCCCCAAGCACGCCGCCTTCCTCGCGCAAGCCACCACCTTGTTTCGTGGCGCCAGCTACCTCCCCTTCGATACTCCGGCCGACCCACTCCGTCATCTTGCAGGGAGCGTTAGCCACTCGGCCATCGCCGCTGACTATGCGCACGTCACCGCGCCGCTGCGGCGCCTGGTGGATCGTTACGGCACTGAGATTTGTCTGGCCCACTGCGCGGGCCGCTCCGTGCCCGCTTGGGTTACCGACGCCCTGGGTGCCCTGCCCACCACGATGGCCACCGCCGGTCGGCTGGCGTCATCTTTCGAACGGGCCTGCATCGACATCGTGGAGGCCGCGCTGCTGGCCCCGGCAGTCGGCGACCAGTTCGATGGCGTGGTAGTGGAGGCCGACACCCGCTCGCAAGCCCCTCCATATCGCGGCGAGGTGGTGCTGAACGAACCAGCCGTGCGCGCCCGCCTCGACGGCGCCGAGCCACTGCCGCTGGGCGAACCGGTCACGGTCACCCTCACCGAAGCATCTGTTCCCGCTCGCCGCATCCGCTTCACGCTCCCGTAACCATCGAGGTCGGTAATTTGCGTCGAGGTCGGTAACTCGAGCGACCGACCTCGACGCAAACTACCGACCTCAATGCGCGGGCATGGGTAGGGGGATGTTGTGGGTGATGTATTGGGTGCCGGGGTTGGCGGTTTTGGCTGCCCATTGGCCGTCGGGGCCGATTACTCCGGCGTAGCTTGAGGGCGGGCAGTGTTCGGGGGAGGCGTTGTCGGCGGTGACAATCCACACACCCCCGGCCTGCGCGCGCAGTTGGAGGTTGGTTTCGTGGAACCGCTTGGTTGTCACCTGAGTCCACTGGCTTTCGTCTCGCCAGCCGCTAA
>WQZL01000146.1 GCA_009780755.1 Promicromonosporaceae bacterium
CCGAGGAACCCGCAGCGGAAGCCGAAGCCGAGGGCCACGGAGGTTTCTGGTTCGTAGCCCAGCGAAGCGTCGTTGAGTTTTAGCTTGTCCAGGGCTTCACGCAGCGCCGGGTAGTCGGAGCCGTCAATCGGGTACAGACCAGAGAAGACCATCGGCTTCGGGTCGTCATATCCGGCCAGGGGGGTGGAGGCGGGCGTGGCCTGCGAGGTGACCGTGTCGCCAACCCGTGACTGCCGCACATCCTTTACGCCGGTAATTAGGTAGCCCACCTCGCCGACGCCGATGCCTTTAGTGGGTGTCGGTTCCGGTGAGATCACGCCGATCTCTAGCAGCTCGTGGGTGGCCTTCGTTGACATCATCTCGACCCGCTCGCGCGGGTTCAGGTGGCCATCTACCACTCGCACATAGGTGACAACGCCGCGATATACGTCGTAGACGGAATCGAAGATCATGGCGCGGGCCGGGGCATCGGCGTCACCTTCGGGCGCGGGCACCACCTCCACGATGCGATCAAGCAGCGCGTCAACACCCTCGCCGGTCTTACCGGAGACCCGCAGCACACCGTCGGGGTCTACGCCGACAAGGTTTGCGATCTCCTCGGCGTACTTCTCGGGCTGCGCGGCCGGCAGGTCGATCTTGTTGAGCACTGGAATGATTTCGAGATCGTTCTCCATTGCCAGATACAGGTTGGCCAGAGTCTGTGCCTCGATCCCCTGGGCGGCGTCCACAAGCAGCACAGCGCCCTCACAGGCGGCCAGGGAGCGGGATACCCGTAGGAGAAGTCAACGTGGCCGGGGGTGTCGATCATGTTTAAGGCATACGGCGTATCGCCTACCTGCCACGGCATTCGCACGGCCTGACTCTTAATGGTGATGCCGCGCTCGCGTTCGATATCCATGCGGTCGAGATATTGGGCGCGCATCACGCGAGCCTCGACCACGCCGGTGAGTTGCAACATGCGGTCGGCCAGCGTGGACTTGCCGTGGTCAATGTGCGCGATGATGCAGAAGTTGCGGATCAGCTCGGGCGCGGTCGAGTTGGGTTCGATGCGCTGGAGCAGGTCGGGACCGGGGATGGGCAACGCAGTGTCTCGCTTCGTAAGTACGTGGGACGCCAGGGCCAATCGGCGCTTGACCGTCCATTGTCCCACAGGGAGCGATAACCCCGCTGAAGGAAGCGCCGCAAAGCTCCCGACGGCACGGCCGGGTGGTGACGATGGGTGGAAGATGCTGATTACCTGTTAGTCTTAGGGGCTGTGCGTGCGCCCAGGTCGGCGTGCGCCGTCGCGGTTCCTCTCCAACGGGTCCCCACCCCACAGTCCCGGAGTCGCGGACGCTCTCTACGACCTATCCGCTTCGCCGTCCGGCGAAACACACCAGAAAGCATTCAAGTGGCAAATATCAAGTCGCAGATCAAGCGCAATAAGACGAACGAGAAGGCTCGCCTGCGCAACAAGGCCGTCAAGTCCGAGCTGAAGACCTACGTGCGCAAGGTGCGCGAGGCCGTCAACGCCGGCGACAAGGCGGCCGCCGAGGTGGCACTGGCCGCCGCGTGCCGCAAGCTGGACAAGGCTCACTCCAAGGGCGTTATCCACAAGAACCAGGCCGCGAACCGCAAGTCCGCCCTGGCCAAGAAGGTCAACGCGCTGTAGAAATAGCACGACCCCGAAGGGCGCCGCTCCGCTTAGGAATGGCGCCCTTCGTCATGCCCTGCCACTCCACCACCCGCCCCGTCATCCTGCGCGCAGCGAGCGAAGCGAGCGGAGTCGCAGGACCCAGAGATAACGGTTAGTCTAGGTTCTGCGACTCGCTGCGCTCCCGCAGAATGACGCAAGGCAGGCACGAAAAGAACGCAAGAGTGGCTTTCTCGGTCTCGACATGGCCTAATGACGAAATGCAATGTATTCAACATTACTGACCCTAGCTACCTATTGCGCCCTGGACGTCCGTCCAGTAGAATGAAGATATCAGTCAGAGGCTTTTCGCAGGGGCCGAGACGGCTTGTTTCGTAACTAGCGCAAGGAGGTGTGTGATGGCTACTCAAACTAGCGAGCAGAGCGGATTGTCACGCACTTCTGCCCAACGCCTCGCCGAAGCGATTTCACTATTGCAGCAGGGCGTAGAACTCCTGACGGATTTAGCTAGCGATGATGCTACGAATGGGTGTTTACGAGATGTCGATTTCGATACCCTAGCTGCTGCTGAACGAGAAATCCGTCGGTTAGAGTCGCGGGAGGCAGCGGCGCGGTTGTGCATACTGCCCGTACTAGATACCGATGGCCAGTGGGCGCTGCAAGGTGCCCGCTCATTCCCGGCCTGGCTAAAGGTGCACGATGATGTGCCCGAGGGGCAAGCGAAACGAGAATGCCGACAGGGTCGAACCCTGCGGGATCACTTGCCAGCAACCAAAACCGCCGCGCTGGCTGGGGTTGTGAGCGGAGAACACGTTTCTGCGCTAGTGGGCGTCTGTACCAGCGAAGCTCGAACAACAGCGTTGGCCGCTCCGATGCCCGGAGCGCAAACCACCACTCTCGACACCGAGGGCAACGAAGTAACCTCCGGACCCTCTGGCGAGGAATACCTCCTTGACCACGCGATCCGGTTCCGGCTACCGCACTTCACCCGTCTGACCAAGCACTTTGCACACCGAGTGGACCCCGAAGCAGATGAACGCGGATACCGAGACGCGAAAGCTCGGGAGTTCTTCGATATCGGCTTTACCCTGGGCGGCGCGCAAGTCACTGGATTCTTAACCGAGGAACACGCCATCACCCTCAATGCCGCCATCAAGTCCATCATGGGACCACCCGCCGCAGGTGATGACCGCCGGCCGACCCAGCGCCGCGCCCAAGCACTGGCAGACCTGGCCCGCATCGCCCTGGACAACGGGCACATCGGCACCGGGGCTAGCGTGCGCCCTCACCTGACCGTGACCGTGTCCTGGACCGAACTTCAACAACAGATCGCCACCGCCGGAATCAACCCCGACACCGAACCCGAACATTTCAACCAAGCCCAACGGCTACTCGCTTTGACTCGGACCCCGGCATCGTTTGAGAACTCCACCGGGGTTCTCCCCGATTCCCTACTTCGCCGAATCGCTTGCGACAGCGAAATCCAACGCATCGTGTTTGGGCCAGACGGACAAGTCCTAAACATCGGGCGCCGGAAACGGACGATCAAGGGCCATCTCCGACGAGCAGTCATTGCCAGAGACCGTCACTGCGCTTACCCCAATTGCTACGAGCCACCATCCAGATGCGAAGTCCATCACGCAGTAAGACACTGGGCAGCCCACAACGGAGAAACCTCCACCGACAACGCCGCCCTGCTCTGCTGGCACCACCACGACCACGTAGACGAAACCGGAATCACCATGCAATGGACAGTAACCAACGGCATCGGCCACTGGGAATTCACCAACCGCCACGGCCAAACAATCATCTAAAGCGCTGAATTACCGCCCGCGATTCCTAGGGTGCTGGCGGGCGATGCGTTCATTGCCGCGGCGATAATTACCGGTCCATCGGGCCATCACCTGTTGTGGATCGGAAACAACCTCAGCTAAGAACTTACCCGCCCGTGCCCCGCGCAATATTGTCGCCATTCGGCCGTCATGCGTGATCCGCACCGTTCCATCAGCCGCCTCCGTGTAGGCAAACCCGCTCGGTGCCGAACGGGCACCCCGTAGGCGCGGTTTGCCAGGCCATGAGCCTGCTCGGCGCTCGGCAAGAGAAGGGTCGGCAATCATAGATGAGAGCGTAAGCACTAGCGGCCAACACCCGCCACCTTTTTGTTGGACTCGTCACTGTCGGTGGTTCAAGGCAGGATTGTGTCTATGACACCGACCAGCCCTCCCTGGGCGCAAACCCCGGACGAGGTTCTGACCACGCTCGATACCGGCCCCGAGGGACTCACCCATGCGGAGGCCGAGGATCGCCTCACCACGCAAGGGCTAAACCGGCTGCCCGCTCCCCTGCGGGCTGGCTTCCTCAAACGTCTGGCCGGACACCTAAACGATGTGCTGATCTACCTGCTAATCGGTGCGGCGGCAGTCAAGGCAATCATGGCAATCATGGGAGACGCCGATAGCTGGATCGACTTTTCCGTAATCGTTGCCGTCGCCGTCATCAACGTGGCCATCGGGTTAGTCCAGGAGGGCAAGGCCACCAGGGCGTTGGACGCGATCAAGGGAATGCTCTCTACCCGGGCCTACGCGCTGCGCGAGGGCACCCTTACCGACATTGACGCCGAAACCCTGGTCACCGGCGACGTGATCCGCCTCAAACCCGGCGACCGCATCCCTGCCGACGCCCGCCTGCTCGAAGCAACAAACCTACAGGTCGAGGAATCCGCGCTAACCGGGGAATCTGTCGCCGCCGTCAAGGCTGTGCCGCCGGTGACCGCCAAGGCGAGCGTGGGCGACCGCGCCCCCATGCTGTTCTCCGGCACCTTGGTTGTGGCCGGAACCGGTACGGCGGTGGTCACCGCCACCGGCGCGGGCACCGAAATTGGTCGCATCCAAACCATGATCGCTGAAGCCGATGAGCTAGAGACGCCGCTCGCCCGCACCTTGGGCCGGTTCGGCCTGCTCCTGGCCTGGATCATCCTTAGCCTGGGCGCCATCATGGCCCTGTTCGGCTGGCTGGTACACGGCATGTCCGGCACCGACCTAGTCTCCGCCACCATTGGGTTCGCGGTGGCCGCCATCCCCGAGGGGCTACCCGCCCTCGTCACCATCACGCTGGCCCTCGGCGTGCAACACATGGCCCGCCGCCGGGCCATCACCCGCCGAATGCCCGCCGTCGAAACTCTCGGCTCGGTAAGCACCATCTGCTCGGATAAGACCGGCACTCTCACCCAAAACGAGATGACCGTGCGCTGCGTACACACGCGCGCCAATGCCTTCAATGTCTCCGGCACCGGTTACGCCCCCCTCGGCGAAATCACCCTTGCCGACACTCCCATCTTGCCCGCCAGCCAACCCGCCCTTATGGCGTTTGCCGAGACGATGGGCCTGGCCAACGACGCCGTAATCGAACAGACAAGTGGCCGCTGGCACCTAGTGGGCGAACCCACCGAGGGATCGCTGGCCGTACTCGCACTCAAAGCCGGAGTTGCCGGCAAGGGCTGGCACCGCCTCGCCGAAATTCCCTTCGATTCGGCCACAAAGTACATGGCCGTACTCTGCGAAGACCCCTCCGGCGCCCGACACGTACTGGTAAAAGGTTCGACGGCCGCCGTCGCCGAGCGCTGTACCACACAGCTCGGGGCGGACGGGAAGGTAGAACCGTTTGACGCCGCCTTCTGGGACGAGCAAGTAGAGCAGATCAGCCGCCGAGGTCTGCGCGTGCTGGCCGCCGCCCGCACCGAAGCACCAGCCGCCACAAACAAACTTCCCGCAGGTGGCCCCACCGGCCTGACCTTCTTGGGCGTCGCCGGCATAGTTGACCCGCCCCGCCCCGAGGCCATCGCCGCCATTTCCCAGGCTCGCGGGGCAGGCATTGCGGTAACCATGATTACCGGCGATCACGCGGGCACGGCCAAGGCCATCGCGAGCGAGATGGGCCTCATCGATGACCTCGACTCCCCCGCGCTCACCGGCGTCGAGCTGGAGGCCATGAGCGATGCGCAGCTGGCCGAGGTGGTTCGTGACGTGCACATATATGCCCGCACCAGCCCCGAACACAAGATTCGCATAGTGCGCGCCCTGCAAGCCCGCGGCGAGGTGGTTGCTATGACCGGC
Source organism: Promicromonosporaceae bacterium (assembly GCA_009780755.1). Lineage (GTDB taxonomy): Bacteria > Actinomycetota > Actinomycetes > Actinomycetales > Cellulomonadaceae > Xylanimonas. The sequence goes on from WQZL01000146.1 coordinate 5,746, forward strand.
GATGGGGTAAACGATGCCCCCGCGCTCACTCAGGCCAATGTTGGCGTGGCGATGGGCATCAAGGGCACCGAGGCCACCAAGGAGGCCGCCGATGTGGTGTTGGCGGACGATAACTTCGCCACCATCGAACGCGCGGTAGAAGAGGGCCGCCGCATCTACGACAACATTCGCAAATCGGTGCTGTTCCTGCTTCCCACCAATGGTGCCCAATCCCTGGTGATTCTCGCCGCGATCCTGCTGGGCTGGTCGGCGCTGCCGTTGCTGCCGGTGCAGGTGCTGTGGATCAACATGATTACCGCCGTCACCCTTTCCCTGCCGCTGGCCCTCGAACCGCAGGAGCCGGGCATCATGAGCCGCCCGCCGCGCGACCCCCAAGCGCCGCTGATCGATGGGGCGATGCTGCGGCGGGTACTGTTCGTCTCCCTAGTGGTGGCCGGAGCGACACTGGCCACGTTCCAGCTCGCCTATCAGGTGCTTGGGGTGCCCATAGCCCAAGCCCAGGCCGCCTCCGTGACCATGCTCGCGCTCGGCCAGGCTGCATACCTGCTGAATTGTCGGTTCCTGAGCCGCTCATCCATCACCGTGGAGGTACTACGGGGAAATAAGTTCATCTGGGTCTCTGTGGTGGGCATCATCACCCTGCAACTGGCCTTCATGCACCTATCGTTTATGCGCCGTCTATTCCGCGTGCAACCCATCGGCTGGCGCGAGTGGGGCATATGTTTAGGTCTCTCAATCGTTATTTTCTTGGTCGTCGAAGGAGCTAAATCCTGGGGACGCCGATCCGCTACC
>WQZL01000147.1 GCA_009780755.1 Promicromonosporaceae bacterium
GGTAGACGCGTTGTGGATTATCGGTCAGGCGTCTGCGGGTTATGGTCCGGCGTTTGCGGTCTCGAACGTGTCTATCACTACCGGGATGGTTAGTCCCTTTGGGATGGTGCCGTTCTCCACGGTGACGATGTATCACACGGTTTGGGACGGGTTTACTCTCCAACCAAACGAGTATGTGAGCCTGACCTACGTGGTCACACTGCTGGAGCCTTACGGTGTACTGACTGCACAGTTGATCTCTGAAGACTGGGGCAACTGTGTAATCACCCACCAGGATTCTTGCCCAGGAGGATGCCCAACACCATCCGGTACCCCAGGTACCCCAGGCCCAACGGACACCCCCACCAACGGTGGAACCCCAGGTACCCCAGGCCCGACCGGAACCCCGGGTACCCCAGGTCCGACGGATACCCCCACCAATGGTGGAACCCCAGGTACCCCAGGTCCAACCGGTACCCCAGGTACCCCAGGTCCGACGGATGGTCCGACTCAGGGTGGCACGCCAGGCCCGACTGGTACTCCCGGTACGCCGGGTCCGACGGATACCCCCACCTCCGGTGGTACTCCGGGTCCGACGGATGGTCCGACACAGGGTGGTACACCAACGCCATACCCGACAGACGGCCCAACAGATAGTGGTACCCCGGCCCCGACCGATACCCCAACAGACGGCCCGACAGACGGTCCGACTGCTGGCGGCACCCCGACCCCGACCTCAACGCCCACAAGCGGCGGTAGCGGCGGCGGCACCGGCGGTGGTGGTACCGGTGGTTCTGGTGGTGGTTCTGGCACCAGTGGTGGTGGCGGTGCGCGCTTGCCGGTCACGGGTGCTGCTATCGGTGGCCTGGTTGCTGCCGCAGCGGCTCTGGTTGCTACTGGTCTGTTCTTGGTTAAGCACAAGAACCGCAAGGAGGACTAACCCAGCCACACCGCGCATGGCGTGTTCACCACGAAAGGCAGATGTGACAGCTCTCAGTGGCAGTCATGTTGATTGTGGTGGACATGCCAAGCCGGAATACAGCGTGATAGCCCGGCTGCGGGTGGTTCAGGCTAACGGTGATGGTGGCAGCCGCCCCAAGGAAGGAGGGGATGGCCGAACCTGACCGGCATCTGAACCACCCGCACTGGGTGCAACACTTCTCCGTCGCTCCTAGAGCGGCGGTAGTGGTGCGATCTGGCCTGTTGCGTTAACCACCACGGTGGTTAGGTCGCCGTAACAACCAAGATTGACCGCTACTGACCCACCCCTTGTCAATGGAGTAAGAGTTCGTGACAAGGAAACAAGTCAGCAGCACACCACAACAGCTAGCCATTGGCTAGCACCCCGGTGATGGGTGCCATCTTCACTTTCTCCCCGAAAGAAGATGGCACCCATCGCTGCTATAACCACAACCTACCCCCACCACCCCGTCTTTCTGCGCGGAGCGAGGGACGAGCGTAGTCGCAGAACCCAGACCATGCGGTTGCTGTTTACTCTGGGTTCTGCGACTCGCTAACGCTCGCGCAGAATGACGGGGTGCGGGTGGTTGAGTAGGCCGACGAAGGAGGCCGTGTCGAAACCATCCACCGTGCGGCAGCTGGTGGTTTCGACACGGGCGCTGCGCGCCCTACTCAACCACCCGGGGGGCGATCAACTACCCGTGGGGCGATTAACCATCGAGGTGGGGTTACCAGGAGGTGGGTTGGGGCATTCCTTCTTGGTAGCCAGCGGCGCTTTGGAGGCCGACTACGGCCTGGTCGGCAAACTCGGTTAGGGTGCGAGCGCCCGCATAGGTACAGGCAGAGCGCAAGCCCGAGGTGATCTCATCCAACAGGTCTTCAACGCCGGGACGCTGCGGGTCGAGGAACATCTTGCCGGTGCTGATGCCCTCCTCGTAAAGCGCCTTGCGCGCCCGGTCAAAGGCCGTGCCCGCCCCGGCCGTCCGCGCCGCCACAGCCCGCGCCGAAGCCATGCCGAACGACTCCTTGTACAGTCGCCCGCCGCCATCGTCATGCAGATCGCCCGGTGACTCGAACGTGCCCGCAAACCAGGAGCCGATCATCACCTGCGACGCGCCCGCCGCCAGCGCCAGGGCCACATCCCGCGGATGCTTGACGCCGCCATCGGCCCAAACATGCTTACCTAGCTCACGAGCCGCCGTCGCGCACTCCAGCACGGCGGAGAACTGCGGCCTCCCCACAGCCGTCATCATTCGCGTGGTACACATCGCGCCCGGCCCGACACCCACCTTCAAAATGTCGGCCCCGGCGGACACCAAATCGCGCACGCCACCGGCGGTCACCACGTTGCCTGCCACCACCGGCACCGTCGGCGAGATCGAACGCACCGCGTCCAACGCCGCCAACATACGCCCCTGATGCCCGTGAGCAGTGTCCACCACCAGCACATCCACTCCCGCATCCAACAGGTCGCGGGCTTTGGCCGCCACATCGCCGTTGATGCCAACGGCCGCGCCAACCCGCAAACGCCCGGCCGCGTCCAGGGCGGGGGAGTACACCGAAGAGCGCACCAGCCCCTTGCGGGTGACCACGCCCATCAGCGCACCCTCGCGCGTCACCACGGTCAGCGAGGTCTTGGCCGCGTGCATCGTCTCGAATACGTTGGTTAGCCCGCGCTCGGCTAGATCGGCCACGTCGATGGTGGCAAAGTTGGTGACCATCAAACGCCCCACCTGCGTGAAGCGGTCAACCCCGGTGAGTTCATCTGCGGTGACCACGCCAACGGGCCGCCCGCCATCGACCACCACAGCCGCGCCATGTGCCCGCTTACCGAGCAGCCACAACACGGTTGAGACGGTCTCCTGCGGATCCACCGTCACGGAGGTCTCCACCACCGGATCGGCCACCTTGACACTGGACACCACATCGGCCACCACATCAACCGGGATATCTTGGGGAAGTATGGCCAGGCCACCGCGCCGAGCCACCGTCTCCGCCATCCGGCGGCCCGCAACGGCAGTCATATTCGCCACCACCAAAGGGATGGTGGTACCCGTGCCATCGGCAGATGAGAGGTCTACATCGAAACGCGAGGCCACATCGGAGCGGGACGGCACCAAGAACACGTCGCCGTAGGTGAGATCGGTGGTCGGCGCCTGGCCGTCAAGGAATCGCATAGACACAGCCTATGCTTGGCCGGTGGAAAACGAACGCCAGGTGCCTCTCCAGAGCGCAGGTTTGTTGGCGGGCATCACTTCCCCGGCCGAGCTAAAGGCGCTCGGCGCCAGGCAGATACCCGCGCTGGCCACCGAAATCCGTGAGTACCTCGTCGATACCGTCTCGCGTACCGGCGGGCACCTCGGCCCCAACCTCGGCGTGGTCGAACTAACCATCGCGCTGCATCGGGTATTCGACTCCCCGCAGGACGCTTTCATCTTCGATACCGGTCATCAGGCGTACGTCCACAAGTTGTTGACGGGCCGTCAGGATTTTGCTGCCCTGCGGCAAAAGGGTGGTCTTTCCGGCTATCCGAGCCGCGCCGAATCGCCGCACGATGTGCTGGAGAATTCCCATGCCTCAGCGGCGCTGAGCTGGGCCGACGGTGTGGCCAAGGCCAATATGATCGCCGGGCGGGACAGCTATGTTGCTGTCATCGTCGGCGATGGCGCGCTAACCGGCGGCATGGCCTGGGAGGCGCTGAACAACATCGCAGAATCCGACGACCGCCGCCTAATCATCCTGGTGAACGACAACGGCCGCTCCTACTCGCCCACCATCGGCGGGCTTGCCTACCACCTCGACACGCTGCGCACCACCAAGGGCTACGAGCAGGTACTCGGCTGGGGTGAGCGCATGTTGGGCCGCCTGGGCGGTCTGGGCAGGTTTGTTCTCTACTGGCTGCGCGGTTTCAAAAAGGGCATCAAGGAGGCCGTGCAGCCGCAGGGCATGTTTGAAGACCTGGGCATTAAGTACCTCGGCCCCATCGATGGGCACGACGAGCGGGCCGTGGAGAAGGCACTGCGACTGGCCCGTGGCTACGGCGCCCCGGTAATCGTTCACGCCATCACCAAGAAGGGCCACGGCTACACACCCGCCGAGCAGCATGATGCCGACCGGTTCCACGCCGTCGGGCAGATTCACCCCGAGACCGGCCTGCCGGTGGCCCCGGAACGCTTCGGCTGGACGGCGGTATTCGCCGAAGAAATGGTGGCCATCGGCCAAGAGCGGCCCGATGTGGTGGCGATCACCGCCGCGATGCTAGAGCCGGTGGGATTAGCCCCGTTCGCGGCTAAGTTCCCGGATCGATGCTTCGATGTGGGCATCGCCGAACAGCACGCGGTGACTTCGGCAGCCGGGCTGGCCTTCGCCGGGATGCACCCGGTGGTGGCCGTCTACGCCACCTTCCTCAACCGCGCCTTTGACCAGGTGTTGATGGATGTGGCCCTGCACGGCGAGGGAGTCACCTTCGTGCTGGACCGGGCAGGAATCACCGGCGATGATGGCGCCTCCCACAATGGCCAATGGGATCTGGCCTGGCTGCGCTTGATTCCCGGCGTGCGCGTCGCCGCCCCCCGCGACGAGGCCACGCTGCGGGCCGCGCTCCGCAAGGCCGTGACCATAGGCGACGGCCCCACGGTGGTGCGCTACCCCAAGGGCGCAATGGTCGCCCCCCTCCCGGCGATAGAGGTGATGGAGCCTGCCGAAACCACCGGCAGCGTAGACATCCTCGCTAAGCACCCGATGGTTGAGCCTGTCGAAACCATCAAAGACAACGGAGGGGTAGCGCCGAACGGCTCAACCACCAAAGGATGCCGCATTCTCCTGGTCGGCATCGGTGCAATGGCTTCCGTCGCCCGCGAAACCGCCGAGACGCTGGCCGCCGATGGCCATGCGGTAACGGCGGCCTCGCCCACCTGGGTGCTTCCCATTTCGCCCGCGCTGGTTGACCTGGCCACCGAGTACGACCTGGTGGTCACCCTAGAAGATGGCCTGGTAGATGGTGGCGTGGGCGCCGCCTTGGCCCAGCGAGCAGGGGAGCGCGGCATCACTACTCGGATGCTGCATCTGGGTCTGCCCACCGAGTTCTTCGAACACCAAACCCGCGATCAGCTCGCCAATCACATCGGCCTAACCGCCACCAACGCAATAGCCCAGGTGCGCATTTGGCTGGCGCGGAACTAAGCCGGATATGTAAGTATTCCTTTGGTATCCGCGCAGAACCTAGTGGTGATGGTTACCGTCAGGGTCTGGGTCCTGCGACTCACTTCGCTCCCGCAGGATGACGTGGCTCTCCTCGCTTCGCTGCGGGGGTTCGCGGGAACCCTGGAACCGCCCGCAGGATGACGTGGCATGGGTGGTTGAGTAGGGCGCGCAGCGCCCGCGAAAGAAACCACTTCGACGTGGTGGTGGTTTCGACACGCTCGTTCCTCGCTACTCAACCACCCGTTGTTTCGACATTCTGCGTGGAGCGAGAGAGAGGTTAGCTCTTAGTGACTTCGGTGAGGTAGGCCAGTAGGTCGGCGGCGGAACGTCCCGCCGGGGAGCAGACGATCACCTGGGTGACCGTCGCGGGCATGGCCTTCGCCAGCGGCTCTAGCGCCTTGACCGGGGCCAGCGCGCCGTCGATGGATGCGCCATACGAGGTGCGCTCCCGCAGCTTTGCTAGCTCATCGGCCAAAGAGGCAAACGGGGCGCCATCGACCAGCTCCGGGGCGCCGCGCCGCACCAACAGCGCGGCCAGGCCGACGCTCGACTCCAACGCCTCGTCCAAGGTCACGGCCACATCATCGGCGGACGGGGCCGCGATCCGCTCGATGGCCGCCGCCATGCCCTCGGCCTGACCCCACTGGCCATAATCGAACAGGAACTCGGCCGCATCGGCGGCATCCTCATCTATTGGCCTGCGGCCAAACATTCCCGAACCCTCGGCAATGCGGCGGGCATCCTTCAGCGCGGCAGGTACCTCCGTGCCTAGCTGACTGACCAACGCCTCATCCTCCGCCGAAATCACCGGCAACCGCACGTAACGGGCCAGCGCCGCCAGGCGAGTCGTGTCACCGGGCTTTAGGCCCAGTGCCGAAAATGGTAGGGCATCGTCGGCGTCGCCAGGCAGCCGCACCTGCGCCACGCGCCCCAGCAGCGTCTTGGCCGCTGCCTGTGCCTCTTCCTTGACGCCATCGCGTGCGTGCGAAACCTTGACGTAGGCGGTAACCCATTCCTGCACGCGGTCAATCATCAGTCCAAGCCGTAGCCGTTCCCGCTTATCCATGAGGTGCATCGTAGCGGCCCACCACGCCGAAGCGATCCACCTGACCGCCCGAAGCTAGCCGTCAAGCCCAGCAAGCTCTTCCCAAAGCGGCCCGAAACCAAGTCGAGCCTGCTCCTCTTCTACCACCTGCCGGGCCAGGTTGCCCTGCGAAACATCGACCGCCGAAGTGGCCGCTTCCGCGAGGCTAGAGGTGCGGACATAGCCATCGAAAACCTCTCGTTTAGCGGCCACAAGCTCGACGATGCGCTCATCTACGCCACCCTCGGCCAACAGGCGATGAGATAACACCGTGCGAATCTGCCCCA
>WQZL01000148.1 GCA_009780755.1 Promicromonosporaceae bacterium
AACATCCGCCGGAGCTGGTGCCTGAACTTGTTGCCCAGGGCGTTGACGCTGGTGCGGACGTGGTTGTTACCTCTCGTTACATGGGTTCGGGCGACGCGGGCGGCCTGGACGGGCCGCTGCGCAAGTTTGTCTCCCGGGCCTCGGGTGCCCTGGCCCGGTCGATGTTTCCGGTGCGGCTGCGAAACGTCACCGACCCGATGACCGGCTTCTTCGCGGTGCGGGCCGGAGCGGTGGATGTGTCTGTGTTGCGGCCAATGGGGTTCAAGATTTTGTTGGAAATCCTGGCTCGGCAGGCGCTGAAGGTAGTCGAGGTGCCGTTCGTGTTTGGTGAGCGGTTTGGCGGTGAGTCGAAGGCGTCGTTTGCCAACGGCATGAAATACGTGCAGCAGCTCATGGCGCTGCGTTTTGGGAGGCTCTCGCCGTTTGCGGTGATCGGCGTGGTGGGCACGATCTTGAACCTGGCGATTGTGTGGGCGTTGAACGACGCCGGCAGCATGAACTACCTGCCCGCCGTGATTATCGCCAACGCAGCGACCATCGTCACAAACTTCCTGCTGCAAGAACGGTTCGTCTTCCACGACTTGCGGCAGGGTTCGAGCGTGTGGCGGCGCTTCGTTGAGTCATTTACCTTCAATGGCGTCGAGGCCGTGGTCCGCACGTTGCTGCTGTGGTGGATCGTCGAGCAGGCGATTCCACAGCCGCTGCTGGTGCAGGCCATGCTCATCTTCCTGGCATTCATCGTCCGCTTCGTCTTCCACGCTCGCGTCGTTTATCGCCAATCGGCCATCAAGGAGCCGGTGGACGAGTTGGCCGCCTAAGCAGTCTCGACGAGCGCCTCAATTTCGCGTTGGTGCTTCTTGGGCAGCTTGGCCAACACCGCCTCAAAGGCATGGTCAAGCATTTCGAGCAGCACATCATCGGGCACAGAGCCATCGAGCGACATGGTGTTGACGAACGGTTGCAGCACCGGGGGGCAGTGATAGCCGCGCACGACGACATCCGGGAACATCGCCCGGTACAGCTCGCCATGCTCGCGGTCGCAGGCGAAGGAGACCGTCGGCACCCCGCGCAACTCGAAGAGCTGACAAAAGATCGGTCCCTTGGCGGTCATCGTCGGCGTCTTAACACGAACCCACAGCGGCGCCCACGGCGCGGTGTCGCCGAATGGCCAATCGCCATAGGCTCCCGGCATTTCCACCGCCATCTCCTCGATCTGCGGGATTCCCAGATACTCACTCACGTTCCAAACTCTACCGACCACCCCCGACAGATAGGTGTCGCCGATAACACCAATCCCTGCGTCATCCTGCGCGGAACGAGGAATGAGCGGGGTGATATTGGGTTATGTCACCGCGGTGGCAGGAGAACGATGGGTGGGGCGGTGCCGAGGAGGGCGAGCGGGTCTAGGTAGGTGTCGCCGCGACGGACGCCCCAGTGCAGGCAGGCGCCTGCGGCCTGCGGGGTCAGGGCCACGCAGTGATCGTCATTTCCTTGCGTACCGGGCCAGGTGGCCAGCATGCCCACCGCCTCGCCGCCTGTCACCGTTGTGCCTTGTCGCACCGAGGCCGTCACCGGCTCCAGCGTGGATCGAAGCCCATCGGGGTGAGTGACCACAACCAGCGGTTTACCGGCAACGGTTCCGGCAAACGTGACTACCCCGGTGGCGGGCGAGGCAATCTGTGCGCCGGGGGCCAACCAGAAGTCCACGCCCCGATGCCCGGCCAGCCACCGCTGCGCCGGCGGGTCGAAGAACCGCGCCACGGCACCGGACACGGGCGCCTGATAGGCGACGAGGCGAGTTGCGAGGTCGGCATGGACGCTGGGTGGCCGCTCGTCCCGCAGGGGCAGGTTGTAAACCGGCACCCACACGAGGCCGGGAATCGCCACTATCACCGTGGTGGCTCGAACTAGAGAGGATTTCGCAGTCATGCCCTCAGCCTGCTCTTAGCGGCGCCAGTCGGGGAGGCCCGCAGCGATAGCCTGTGGATAACTCCCGCTGATCGCTCCTGTGGACGACGTAATTCCCTTGTCCCGCCGTCAATTGACCGAAACCAATAGCCAAGCGATTACTTGACTGGGGCGGTAGAGTTAGGCCCAGAACGGAGAAGTTCCAGCTTCCCCGTCCTGGGTTGCTACTTAGATCAGCAGATCAAATAGCGAAGCAACTTCACCAGCGCGTTGAGGGCTGAGACACCCGAGAACCATAAGGCTAGGTTCGGGTTCTTAGCCCTCACGCATGTACAAGCACAGTCGCAAGTGACGAAGATGTTGATCTTCATCGCGCTCACCTCCTTCTCTCCCCTCGTTACACATCGGGAAGTCAAGGTGCACCCCGTGAGGTTCTGATGTGGCGAGCAAGTGAGCTAGTCGGCGAGCGTTATCAGCCTATGCCTTGCCTACGACAGTGGCGCTGGCTGATTGACGGCTGGTTTGGGGCGCGGGGAAGTGGCGGTAGGATTGGCGGAGCGGCTGGGCTTGCCCGGTCGACTTCGCGCGTCATGAAACGTGCCATATCGGCAGCGGTCTCAACCAATGGTTGAGGGCCGATGTGGTTTGACGCTAGGGATGCCGCCAACCGGCGCGCATCGACAACCCGAACGCGGGCGCAACACAGGCGCCCACACTAGCCGTGCGGCCCGCAGGAGTATCCGGGGTCTAACGGAGGAAAGGACGAGCCATGGCCGTCGTTACCATGCGCCAGCTACTGGAGAGCGGTGTTCACTTCGGACACCAGACCCGCCGCTGGAACCCCAAGATGAAGCGCTTCATCCTCACCGAGCGCAACGGCATCTACATCGTTGACCTACAGCAGACGCTGACCTTCATTGACGCCGCCTATGCCTACGTTAAGGACACCGTCGCCGCTGGCGGCAACATCCTGTTCGTGGGCACCAAGAAGCAAGCCCAGGAGCCAGTCGCCGAGCAGGCCGCGCGCGTGGGCATGCCCTACGTGAACCATCGCTGGCTGGGCGGCATGCTCACCAACTTCTCCACCGTGCACCAGCGCCTCGTGCGCCTCAAGGAACTTGAACTGATCGACTTCGACGACGTCGCAGGTTCCGGCATGACCAAGAAGGAACTGTTGATGAAGCGCCGCGAGCATGACAAGCTCGCCCGCACTCTCGGCGGCATCCGCGACATGAACAAGGTGCCCGCCGCCGTGTGGATCGTGGACACCAACAAGGAGCATTTGGCCGTCGATGAGGCCCGCAAGCTCGGCATTCCGATTGTGGCCATCCTCGACACCAACTGCGACCCCGACATGGTGGAATACGCGATTCCCGGCAACGACGACGCCATCCGCGCCGTCCAGTTGCTAACTCGCGTGATCGCCGACGCCGTGGCCGAGGGTCTGATCGCCCGCCACGCGCCGAAGACCACCGCCTCCGAAGCCCCCGCCGAGCCGCTGGCCGAGTGGGAGCAAGAGCTGCTTGCCGGTGCTGCTGCCCCGGCGGCTGAGCCGGTCGAAGCCACTGCTCCGGTGGCCCCGCCTGCCGAAACCACTCCTGCGGTCGAGACCCCCGCCCCGGTGGTCGAGCCGGTCGAAGCCGCTCCCGCCGCCGAGTAATCGTCGTTCACCATCGAATTTAAGGATTGAAAATATGAGCATGATTCAGGACATCAAGGATCTGCGCGCCCTGACCGGCGCCGGCATGACCGACGTCAAGAAGGCTCTCGAAGAGGCCGGTGGCGACCGTGACGCCGCCATCAAGCTGATCCGCGAGCGTGGTCTGGCCAAGGCCGCCAAGCGCGAGGGCAACGCCACCTCCGAAGGCTTGGTAGCCGTGCGCGTCGAGGACGCCGACGGCGGCCAGGTCGCCACGATGATCGAGCTGAACGCCGAAACCGACTTCGTGGTGAAGAACGAGAAGTTCATCACCCTGGCCGACACCATCCTCGACGCCGTAGTTGCCGCTAAGGCCGCCGACGCCGAGGCAGGGCTTACCGCCCCGGCAGGGGAGGGCACGGTCGCCGATCTCATCGCCGAATCCGCCGGAGTGATGGGCGAGAAGATCGCCCTGCGCCGGGTGGCCCGCATCGAGGGGCCGAAGGTCACCGCGTACCTGCACCGCACCGCCAAGGATCTTCCCCCCAGCATCGGTGTGCTGGTGGCGACCGACGAGGCAGGTGCTGCCGTGGCGATGGACATCGCCCAGCACGCCGCCGCGATGGCACCCGAGTTCCTCACTCGTGAGGACGTTCCGGCCGACCTGGTAGCCACCGAGCGGGAGATCGCCACCAACCAGTCGATTGCCGAGGGTAAGCCCGAGGCCGCGCTGCCGAAGATCATCGAAGGCCGCCTGGTCGGCTTCTTCAAGACCGTCGTGCTGCACGAGCAAGCCCTGGTACAAGACCCGAAGACAACCGTCAGTAAGCACGTCGAGAGCGTCGGCGGCAAGCTGAAGAACTTCGTCCGCTTCCGCGTCGGCTCCTGATCGCCGAGCAGAAGTGACCGACAGCGGCCCGACACTACATTAGTGTCGGGCCGCTGTTACATAACCGCCCGCCACCCAAGCCAAACCAGAAGGTGACCATGAACGTAAACCGCCCCATCCGCACCGCCCGCCGAGTGCTCCTGAAGCTCTCCGGCGAAGCTTTTGGCGGTGGCGCCGTCGGCCTAGACCCCGTGGTGGTGCGTCGCCTCGCCGATGAGATCGGCACGGCCGTGCGCGAAGGTGTGCAGGTAGCCATCGTGGTTGGCGGTGGCAACTTCTTCCGGGGCGCCGAACTCTCCCAGGCCGGTATGGACCGCCCCCGCGCCGACTACATGGGTATGCTCGGAACCGTTCTCAACTGCCTAGCGCTGCAAGACTTCTTGGAGCAGACCGGCACTACCACCCGCGTGCAGACCGCCATCACTATGGGGCAGGTTGCCGAGAGCTATGTGCCGCTGCGCGCCATCCGCCACTTGGAGAAGGGCCGCGTCGTCATCTTCGGCGCCGGGGCTGGGATGCCGTTCTTCTCCACCGACACGGTCTCGGTGCAACGCGCCCTAGAGATCGGCTGCGATGAGGTGCTGATGGGCAAGAACGGGGTAGACGGCGTCTACACCGCCGACCCGCGCAAGGACCCCTCCGCCGAGCGTTACGACCATCTCACCTTCGACGTGGCCCTGCGTGACAATCTAAAGGTGATGGATAACACGGCCCTGGCCATGTGCCGCGACAACGATGTATACATGCGCGTCTTTGGCCTAGAGGGTACCGGAGACGTGACACGGGTGCTGCTGGGCGAGAAAATCGGCACCGGCATGTCTGCCCGGTAACCCCTGGTGAGTCGCGAGGGATCAGGCTTCCAGCGTGCAGCAGCCGTCGCAAACCGGCGGGATCGGCTCGGTAGGGGGCCAGAGAGCCAACAGGTGGGTTGCCTCGCTCTCATTCAAGTTGTCTTCTGTCCCGTCCGGTAATTCGGGGATCGAGGTGGGTGTATGCGAACTGGGTTCCCAGGGAATCACCCCGAGCAGGTGGGCGATTGCGGCGAGGCGAGCATGCCGCTTATCGTCGGAGGGAACGGTTACCCAGCGACCGGCATCGTGATCGGTAGCCGCAAACATCGCATCTTGAGCTGCGGTGTAGTCATCCCAGCGGGCGATTGACTCTAGGTCCATCGGTGATAACTTCCAGTGCCGTTTCAGGCAGGCAGCGCGAGAGGCGAAACGGTCGTGCTGGACGCTCCGCGAGACGGAGAACCAGAACTTTATGAGTACGATGCCGTCATCGACCAACATGCGCTCAAACGCTGGCGCTTGAGTCAGGAAGCGGCGATACTCATCTTCCGTGCAAAATCCCATCACGCGCTCGACACCGGCCCGGTTGTACCAGGAGCGATCAAAGATCACGATCTCGCCCGCCGAGGGCAGGTGTTCGATGTAACGCTGGAAGTACCACTGGGTGCGCTCGCGCTCGGTGGGTGCAGGCAGCGCGACGACGCGGGCGACGCGCGGCGAAAGGTACTCGGTGATTCGCTTGATCGCCCCACCCTTACCGGCCGCATCCCGCCCCTCACAGACAACGATAACGCGCGCGCCAGTGTCTTTGACCCACCCCTGTAGCTCGACCAGTTGAGCCTGTAGCTCACGCAGGGCGGGTTCGTAGATCTTCTTCCGGATTCGCTTAACCATGAAACTAATTGTGCCGTACCACTGCGGGCTATGGGGCATTCCGGTGAGTTCGGTTGTTCGGTTGGTTTTCGGTTGTGCGCACAACCGAAAACACTTCAATAAACCGAACCCAGGATGCGAACAACCGAACTCAAGGGGTGTTCGTCGTGAACAGGCGCTAGCCCGCTGTCAGCGTGACCGAGCCGGTGCCATACACCGGTAAGCTGGCCTACGTACCATACGCCCTACACAACCGCGACACCCAAGGGAGCAATCGTGATCGACGACATTCTGTTCGAGGCCGAAGAACACATGGAGCGCACGGTCGAGGTCGCCAAAGAGGACTTCGCGGGCATCCGCACTGGTCGCGCCAATGCCGGAATGTTCTCCAAGATCCTCGTGGACT
>WQZL01000149.1 GCA_009780755.1 Promicromonosporaceae bacterium
AAGCGCATCACGCTCACGGGCTTTGAGGACGCGCTGTTTGCGGGTTGGCGTACCGATCCTGAGTTCGTGCTGAACCAGGACGCCTACCGCCTTGGTTCGGTGCTGGTGGCTGGCCCCGACTTTGGCACCGGCTCGTCCCGCGAACATGCGGTGTGGGCGCTGAAGGACTACGGCTTCCGCGTGGTGCTTGCCGCACGCTTCGGGGACATTTTTCGCGGCAACTCCGGCAAACAGGGGCTAGTGACGGGCATCGTCGAGCAGGAGAACATCGAGCGGCTATGGGCGATTCTGGAGGACGCCCCCGGCACCGCACTTACGGTGGACCTAGAGCGGCGCATGGTTGACATCGGCGATGTATCGATCCCCTTCCAGATAGATGACTACACCCGCTGGCGCCTAATGGAAGGTCTGGATGACATCGGCCTTACCCTGCAACATGAGGGAGACATCGCCTCCTTCGAGGCCGCTCGCGAACCGTGGCGCCCCCAAACCCTCCCGGCCAAGCATTTGCCTACCGTCCCGGTGGAATCGGCCCGCCCGGTATAACTAGATCGCCTCGACACGCAGCGAGGGATCAATGGCCCGAATATCAGTTGGGTCAGATGTGTAGACGACCGCTCCCAGAGAGCGGGCAATCAGCGCGACATGGCCGTCCACCACATCTGAGGTACCTGTGCGGCCAAGCAGGAGGCCAACTGCCTTGGCTGAGTCTTCGTCCAGGTTCACCACAAGTATCGCTGCGGAGTTCATTAGCCGCGCCAACGCATGTTGGCGAGCGCCGCCACGCCAGGCTTGGGCGAGGGCACCTACTGGCACGTAGGTTGGAATACGCAGACGCTCTACGTTCATAGCAAGGGCTAGGAGCCGTAAGTTCTGCCGTTCGAGGCCGATCAGGGCGCCCGCATCCAGCACAATCTGCTGGGTTGCAACTGCTGTCATGGCGAAACCTCCAATGGTGCAAGCAGGTGGGTTGGAACCTTCAGACCTTCCGGAACTTCGTCTCCCGGTTCGATCAGACCAAGGGAGCGGAGCGCCCACTCATTGTCGGCCTCAGTGATGCCGCCTGCGTCTTGGATCATCCCGCAAATGACTTCGTGAGCCGTGACCCAGTCGGGTTCCTGGCGAGCCAAGGCACCAAAGTAGGCCGATACCGAGTCCGCGTACCCAGCGTTCACGGCGCGTTGCGCCTTGGCGGCGATCTCGTCGGACACGCTGATGGTGATGCGCTTCATAACGTCAGCATACATCGTGCTTACTCCTTCGCGGGGGTGAGTGGTCGTCCCTCGATGGTTCCCGAACCAGCCGCGCTCGGCAAGGGGGTGTCCAGGATGTGGACAGTTAGGTCTAGGCAGAACTAGGGGCGCCGTTTTAGGCTGTTCGTCATGGCTCACTACGATGTGGTTTTACTTGGTGCTGGACCTGGCGGGTACGTGGCGGCGATACGCGCGGCCCAGCTGGGCAAGTCGGTGGCGATCATCGAGGAGAAGTATTGGGGCGGTGTCTGCCTGAACGTCGGCTGCATCCCCTCCAAGGCGCTGCTGCGCAACGCCGAGCTGGCGAACATCTTCCGGCATGATCGCGATCTCTTCGGCATCTCGGGGGAGGTCACCTTCGACTTTGGCCGGTGTTGGGATCGCTCCCGCGAGGTGGCCGACGGGCGCACCAAGGGCATCCACTACCTGATGAAGAAAAACGGCATCACGGAGTATGACGGGCGCGGCACCTTCGTGGACGCGCGCACCATCAATGTCGCACTGAACAAGGGGGGCCAGGAGACCGTCACGGGTGACAACATCATTATCGCCACCGGCTCCCAGGTGCGGCTGCTGCCCGGCGTTGAACTCTCCGCGAACGTAGTCACCTACGAGACGCAGATCATGGCCCGTGAGCTTCCCGGCTCCATCGCCATTGTCGGCGCGGGCGCCATCGGCATGGAGTTCGGTTATGTGCTGAACGCCTACGGCGTAGACGTGACCATCATTGAGTACGCCGACCGGGCGTTGCCCAATGAGGATGCCGATGTCTCTAAGGAGATTGCCAAGGCGTACCGAAAGCTCGGCATAACCCTGTTGACCTCCACGGCTGTGCAGACGGTGGAGGATCGCGGCGATTCGGTAGTGGTCGCCTACCGGGCGGCAAAGGGGGATGCGGTAGGGGAGTTGGTGGTAGATCGCGTGTTGATGGCGGTTGGTTTCGCGCCGAACACCTCCGGCTACGGGCTGGAGAACACGGGCGTTGCCCTCACAGATCACGGCGCCATCGCCATTGACGAGTACATGCGCACCAACGTGCCCGGCGTCTACGCCATTGGTGATGTCACCGCGAAGCTGATGCTCGCCCACGTAGCTGAGGCGCAAGGCGTGGTCGCCGCCGAAACCATTGCGGGCGCCTCAACCATGCCGCTGGGCGATTACCGGATGATGCCGCGCGCCACGTTCTGCTCCCCGCAGGTTGCCTCCTTTGGGCTAACGGAGGCACAGGCCCGCGCCGAGGGCTATGACGTGAAGGTGGCATCCTTCCCGTTCATGGCCAACGGCAAGGCACACGGCCTGGGTGACCCAACGGGCTTCGTAAAGATCGTGGCCGACGCCAAGTACAACGAGTTACTAGGCGCGCACATGATTGGCCCGGACGTCTCCGAAATGCTGCCCGAGCTAACCCTGGCCCAAAAGTGGGAACTCACCGCCGACGAAGTAGCCCGCAACGTCCACACCCACCCCACACTAAGCGAAGCCATCCAAGAAGCCATCCACGGCATCGCCGGACACATGATTAACTTTTAGCGGGTGGCGGTGCTGAGTTCCAGATCGCGGGCGCGGAGGCCGGTGATGATGCCGGGGAGGGCGGAGACCGTGCGGTTGGATAGGACATGCAGCAGCACGGTGGAGCCGGGGCGTGAGAGGTTCACTACGTGCGTCCGTATGTATGAAGCGGAGTGATTGCGCCGCCAATCCTCCGGGTCCACGGTCCACAGGCTTAGCGTCATGTCCATCTCGGCTACTACCTCGCACACCGTCGCGTTTACCGCGCCGTAGGGTGGCCGGAAAGAGGTTGGGCGATACCCGGTAATTTCGTAGATGATGTCCTGCGTCTCCTGTAGCTCGCGGTAAATCCGCTCCCGGCTGAGCCGGGGGAGGAAGGGGTGCGTCAACGAATGATTCCCCAGCTGATGCCCATCATCAAGGATGCGCTGTATGGTTTCGGGGTAGCGTCGCGCGTTCTCGCCGGTTACATAGAAGGTGGCTTCCACCTGGTGTTCGGCCAGGATGTCCAGAATCTGCTCGGTGTATGCCCCCGGCCCGTCATCGAAGGTTAACCACACGGATGTCCGGGAGTCGTAGCGTCCGGGAAGCGCCGGGTGGGTTGGCGGCGCCTGAACCTCGGCGGGCAGGCGAACTGGCCGGGCATCGTTCTTAGTCAGGCGGGTCAGCAACTCCGTCTCGACCGCTCGCCGAGCCGCATCTTGATCGATGCTTACCCCATAGATGCCAGGAACCAGCACCTCCCCGGCACACAGGTGGTGCGGGTACGAGTCACGATTGAAGTGGCTGACGGCCTCATCGACGATGCGCGCGGCGGCAACCGCGCTCAGCTCCGCGGCAGTCGGAGGCGGCGAACCTAGAGGAAGAACATCCACATGGTCAGACAATTTGGTATACATCTGCTCGTCGCCAACCAGCAACACCAACGGCTCGTCAAGGGCATCCCTAGCAGCGACGATATTCTGAGACAGGGCGCCCAGCACGGGCGAAGATGGGCTAGCAGGTGGCACAGGCAGTGCCAGAGCAGGTTGGCTCTGGTCTTGATCTCTGCCCTGGCCGTCAATGTCGCCGCCACCGCCGATGGAAACCAGCGTGATCGCGACTGCGATCACGCTCCCGGCCAGTTTCCTCATCATGACTATATTGTCGGGGCTAAGCCGCAAGTTGCAACAGGAGCCGTGCGATGAACGCCACGCCGCAGGACTATCGGCATCTTGATGTCGGCCCGCTACTGGGGAATGATTCAGGCATGAACGATCTACTTTACGTAAACGGCGGCAACCCGCTCAGCGGCACCATCACGGTGCGCGGCGCGAAGAACTTCGTTTCCAAGGCGATGGTGGCCTCCCTGCTCGGCGAAACCAAATCCGTGCTGCGGAACGTGCCGCAGATTCGCGATGTCGCCGTGGTGTCCGGGCTGTTGTCGTTGCATGGCGTGCAGGTTGAATACAGCGCCGCAGATGGCGTCATCAACTTAGACCCCTCGGCCGTCGAGTCGGCGCATGTTGCGGAGATCGATGCGCACGCCGGTTCCAGCCGTATCCCCATTCTCTTCTGTGGCCCGCTGCTGCATCGACTGGGTGAGGCGTTCATCCCCGACCTGGGCGGCTGTCACATCGGTGATCGCCCCATCGATTTTCACCTAGAAATCCTGCGTCGCTTCGGCGCCGAGGTGGACAAACGCGAGGGCGGCATCCACCTGCGCGCCCTTGGGCGGCTAAAGGGCATCAAGATGGAACTGCCCTACCCCTCGGTAGGGGCGACCGAGCAACTGCTACTCACCGCGGTGCGCGCCGAGGGCATCACCGAGCTGTCCAACGCGGCCATCGAGCCGGAGATCGTGGACCTGATCTGCGTATTGCAGAAGATGGGCGCCATAATCTCCGTGGACACCGACCGAGTGATCCGCATCGAGGGTGTTGACCGTCTGACCGGATTCACTCACACCGCACTCGGCGACCGCATCGAGGCCGCTTCCTGGGCTTCGGCGGCGCTGGCCACCGGAGGTGACGTGACCATCAAGGGCGCGCACCAGGTAGAGATGATGGCGTTCCTGAACACCTTCCGCAAGGTGGGCGGGCAGTTTGAGGTACACGATCAAGACATTCGTTTCTGGCATCCCGGAGGCCCGCTGCGCTCCATCGTGTTGGAAACCGACGTGCACCCCGGTTTCATGACGGACTGGCAACAACCGCTAGTTGTGGCGCTCACACAGGCCACGGGCCTATCCATCGTGCACGAGACCGTCTACGAAAAGCGATTCGGGTTCACGTGCGCGCTGCGCAAGATGGGCGCAAATATTCAGATTTACCGCGAGTGCCTGGGCGGCGCCCCCTGCCGTTTTGGGCAGCGAAACTTCCACCACTCGGCGGTCATCTCCGGCCCCACCCCACTGCACGCGGCCGACGTGGAGGTGCCCGACCTGCGCGGCGGGTTCTCCTATCTGATTGCGGCGTTGGCTGCTAATGGCCGCTCGACGGTGCGAGGTATCTCGCTGATCGACCGCGGTTACGAGGCTTTCCAGGAAAAGCTCGAAGCCCTCGGCGCCGACGTTTCGCGGGGCTAAGCAATGCAGATGCCGCGCCAAGCCGCAGTTCTCGGGCAGCCAATCGGGCACTCGCTTTCGCCCGTGCTGCATAACGCCGCTTACGCGGCGCTCGGGTTGGCAGGGTGGCGGTACACCGCTGTCGACACCTCCGAGGCCGCGTTACCGGAGCGCATCGCCGCGCTGGACGAGACCTGGGCCGGACTCAGCCTGACCATGCCCCTCAAGCAGGCGGTGATCCCGCTGCTTGACGAGATAGACGCGGTGGCGGAGGTCACCCAGGCCGTGAACACGGTGGTGGTTGCTGAGGGAAGGGAGCGGCTAGTTCTCAAGGGGCATAACACCGATGCCCTGGGGCTGTCTCAGGCATTGTTAGAGGTCTTCTTCGATGAGGGATCGTCCGATTCAGAGACGGCGATCATTCTCGGTTCCGGAGCCACGGCGGTCTCCGCCCTGGTGGCGCTGGCTGACGTCGACTATCCGAACACGCTGGTGATCTCTCGCTCTTACCCCGAAACCTTGTTGCACACGGCGTCAAAGCTCGGGCTTTCCCCGAGACATCTTGCGCTTGATATCGGGAAGCCGAAACAGGCGGCGCAAGCCGTTGAGGCGATGGCTACGGCGGGAGTGGTGGTGAGTACCACGCCAGCTCACGTTGCCGATCCGCTTGCCGACGGGCTGCTGGCGCTCGGCGCGATCGGGGAGCGGTGCGACGGCGTGTTGCTGGATGTGGTTTACGACCCCCGGCCCACCGCGCTCTCTGCCGCCTGGGCGGAGGCTGGAGGGCGCGTTGTCGGCGGGGAGCGGATGCTGCTTCATCAGGCCGCTCGGCAAGTGGAGTTAATGACCGGCCTGCCTGCCCCGCTTGAAGCAATGGACACCGCCCTCCAAAACGCGCTGGCTTAACCACCGTGTCATCGGCAGCGCTGTCGTTCTTGGGCACCCTGCGCGGGGTGTTGCTCCAAAGCTCAACCCACTAGGATTGGATTCCGTGAACAATATGAATGCTGCCCTACGTGTCCGCTCCGGCCTGGCCGACCAGTTCAAAGGCGGGGTGATTATGGATGTGGTGACCCCCGAGCAGGCCCGTGTCGCGCAAGATGCCGGTGCCGTAGCCGTGATGGCCCTAGAGCGCGTGCCCGCCGACATTCGCGCCACCGGCGGAGTGGCCCGGATGAGCGACCCGGACATGAT